>JASLOY010000259.1 GCA_030745255.1 Vicinamibacterales bacterium | reverse complement strand
TGATAGACCGGGGCACGTACGATGGAGTGAAGCTCATCTACGATAGCGCCCAAAGAATCACCTGGCTGGGTGACGCGAACTGGGCGAGGACCTCCGGCTTTGACCCGGATGGGGAAATGACCTGGGATGAGGCCCGGGCGTGGGCCGGACGCCTGACGATTGGCGGCTTTTCCGACTGGCGCCTTCCCATCACGTCTGACGAAACCTGCAGGGGCGCTGGCTGCACGAACAGCGAGATGGGCCACCTGTTCGCCGTCGATGGAGTGTCGGCCAGCAATCCTGGCCCGTTTTCCAACATCCAGGCGCGCCAGTACTGGTCGAGCAGAACGGACTCTTCGGAGTCTGACCTCGCCTGGTACGTCCACTTCGGCACCGGCGACCAGGGGGCAACCGGCAAGAGCGAGGGTCACATTCCCTGGGCCGTGCGCGACGGAGACGTGGGTGCGGAGGTCTCGATCGAGACCAAGCCGGATGGTCTTCTTGCCCGCGCGAATCTCGGTTCGCTTGCGTCCACGCTGGAAAGGGCTCCGGGTTCGGGCCACACCGGGGCGCACTGTGCGTATAATGAGCCCTCCAGGGATTGCAGGCACGGTCGTTCGAGCCACACCGGCGCGGCGACGCCAAGACACGGAGGTCCAGATGACGCGTTCACGCATTGGCCGCTCGGCCTTGATCCTGGTCGGTGGCGTGTTGCTCGCCGGCTCGGCCGGAGCGCAGGCCGTGAAGCCGCTCGACTCCTATGACGGGGTCGCCGTGCGCATTCTGCAGAGCAACAACGCCGGCACCATCCAGCACGTGATCGATCCGGAGATCAACGAGGTGGTCGGCCTCATCAGGGGGTGCCCGAACCCGCACAATTTCACGGTCCATCCCGAGAGCCTGTACTACTACTGCTCCAACGAGCTGGACCAGGCGGTCGACGTGTTCGACACGAAGACGCTCGAACTCGTCACGCGCATTCCGCTGTCGGCGCGGCCCAACAAGATTGCGGTGAACAAGAAGCATCGGAAGCTCTACGCCGGCATCGCCCAGCGGACGGACAGCCCCGGGCCGGGGGTCGAGATCGACCCCAACGGGCGGTTTCCGGCGGTGCTCGACGTGATCGACATCGACACTCACACGCTGGTCAAGAGCATCGAGGTCTTCAGCACCATCCACAACGTGTTCATGACCCCGGACGAGAACCACGTCGTACTTGGTCTCCGCGGGCGGGTGGAACCGGGCGACCCCGCCATCCAGGTGATCGACCCCGTCACCGACACCGTGGCCTTCGGCATCGAGCTGACCGGCTACGAGCAGTATGGCCGGACCCACCACGAGGTGCGGCCGATGGCGTTCCTGGCAAACGACGACGGCTCGACCAAGTGGCTGTTCGCCCAGGCCACCGGCATCAACCGTGCCTGGGTGATCGACTGGGAGACGCGCGAGAAGGTGGACATGCTCGTCCCGCCGGCGCTGCCGCTGTGGGAGAAGAACGCCGACGGCATCCAGACCGGCGACATGCACGGTCTCGAGGTGCTGCCGGACAAGTCGGCGGTGTGGGCGTCGAGCCGGCTCGACAGTCGGATCTATGGCTGGAGCCTGCCTGACCTGGAGTACATCGGAAACGTGAAGGTGGGCCCCAGCGCCAACTGGATGACCTCGACCCCCGACAGCCGCTACATGTACGTGGCGGTGTCCGGAACCGATCACACCCTGGCCATCGACCTCGAGTCGCTCGAGATCGTGGCCACCATCAAGACCGGCGCTCGACCGGCGCGGAACACGACCGTGGTGCTGCCGCTTGACCGTGTGAATCCCAAAGGGACCGGCATGCGAACGGAGGGCAACGAATGACGGGCCGGCGGTTCGGCATCCTCACGCGGGCCGGTCTGGGGCTGGCGCTCGGCGCGGCGGCGGTCGCGGTGGCGGTGGGCACGCTGCAGGCGCCGGCCGGGGCCCAGAGCTTCCCGACGTCCGCGGACGTCGAAACTTATCGAGACACCGTCGAGAGCGTCTTCATGGAGGACCGGGGCGGCACCACCAGCGGCATTGCCTCGTGCGTGATGTGCCACACCTGGCAGACCAGCATCCGGTTCAGCCTGGAGACACCGGAGACCGAGGCCGGGTGGACGACCGAGCAGTCGCGGAGCAACCTCGACGTGGTCGGTCAGCTCATCAACACCGAGGACCCCGAGAGCAGCCGGTTGCTGCTGAAGCCGCTGTCGACCCAGGCGGGTGGGCTGCCGCACACCGGCGGTAACTTCTGGGACTCGACCGACGACCCCGAGTATGGACGGCTGCTGCAGTGGATCCAGCGGCTGCCGGACGATCAGTTCATTCCGGCGCCCGAGCCGGAGATCGACTTCGACTTCTTCCGCGCCTGCGTCCAGGAGGTGTTCGCCAATCCTCGCGAGGGGCAGCTCCCGTGCACCCGGTGCCACTCGGGCGGACTGAACGGCTTCGCGCCGGCACCGGGCCGGGGCGATCGGTGGAGCGACGAGGAAGCGCAGCGGGCCTTCCGGCTGATCACCCGGGTGATTACCCCGGGCAACGCCGAGCAGAGCCGGTTTCTGCTGAAACCGCTGCACCCGGACGGTGGCGGAGCCTACACCCACAACGGGCCGCGCCGATGGGAGAGCCGCAGCGACCCCGAGTGGCAGATGCTCGCCGGCTGGGTGCGGGGAGTCCGCACAGGATCCAGCTGTTCGTGAGTCACGACCCGCACTGAGTCGCGCTCGCCGCGGTGCTTGCGCCAGTTGCTGTGGGTGGGTCACCGACACCTCCGAGATGTGGGCGAAACCACGGGTTTCGCGCGGCGCTGTCAAGTTGACGAAGGCGGCGCACGGCATTGTCAGGAGCCCGAATTCTACCTCTCGGGCTGGAACGATCTCAGGGGGTCAGGTCACTCGTCGACGGCCCGCCACAAGTACTGCTGCCAGCCCTGAATCCGCACGAACAGCTCTACGAGATACCACGTGTCACCCTGGCGGCCACGGCGACGCCGCAGCCGTCGGGTGTAATCGAGCCCGAAGGTCAGGCACCACTGCCGAGCCGTCTCGTACGTGACCGTGATGCCGCGCTCGGCGAGGAAGTCTTCGACGTCACGAAAACTGAGGCTGAATCGGTGATACAGCCAGACGGCGTGGCTGATGATCTCGGACCGAGATCGGTATACGCGGTACCGCGACGTCTGCTGACTCATCCGTTCAGTCTGGCACGCAGCCCTCAACCTGACAGTGCCCCGACAGAACCCCTTGCGCTTGACGATGCGGACCCTACCGGGCCGCCGCCAGCCGAGCGAGCGTGGTCGCGTCGCGGACGAGGAGCCCGTCGCGCAGGAGCACCGGAACGGCCCACGTCGCGCCGTCGGCCACGCGGTAGCGGGCGGCAACAGTGAACGTGGTCGTATCGGGTTTGGCGACAATGAGCTCTGCCTCATCGGTCAGAAGGATGAGGTTGTCTCTCGCCAGCAGTACAGCGGCGTGCTCGCCCTCGCGCCCCTCGCTGGCCCACTCCAGCGTGCCGGTCGCGGCGTCGAGTGCGAAGAATTGTCCGCGCCGCCTGCTCGAGTGACCGTAGAGCGTGCCGCCCGCGAAGACCGGCGAGCTCATGTACATCGTCACGTCGGTGTTCGCCCAGGCCTCGGCCGCTCGCCACCGGTCGCCGGCTCGCGAAAGCCTGAACGCGTGGGTCCCCTGTCGCGGCCCTGAGACGATGAGGTGGGTGCCGGTCCAGACCGGCGTCATGATGTTCTCGTGCCATTCGTCCGGGAAGAGCGCGGTCCAGAGAAGCGACCCGTTCGCTACGTCGAGCCCGATTATCGAGTCCTCGGTCAACGTCACGAGGTGGCGAACGCCGTCGACGTTGATCAGGATCGGCGAAGCGTAGCCGGGACCGACGCCGGTCCAGCTCCACATTTCGGCGCCGGTCGCGGGGTCGAGCGCCAGTACGCGCCCTCCATCGAGGTCGTTGCCCACCTGGACGATCACCCGGTCAGCCACCCGCACCGGGGACGCCGCCGTGCCGCCGAACAGCTCCGCCGTGCTCGTGAGCGAAGCGTAGTCGTTCCGCCACAAGAGCTCACCCGTGGCTACGTCCCAGCTTGACAGTACGCCGCTGACTCCAAGCGTAAACAAGCGGTCGCCCGCTACCAGTGGTGTCGCAAACGGGCCTTTGAGACCGACCGGTGCGAGGCCGTTCTCGGTGAAATCAGCCCGATACTCTCTCTGCCACACCCTGTCGCCCGTTGCAAGGTCGACGGCGGTCACGACCTCGACCGGCTCACGCCGGCTGTGCACGAAGACGCGCCCGCCAGACACCACGGGTGACGAATAGCCCCTACCGATCTCGACTTGCCACGTAGGAGCAAACGCATCGGGCCAGCGTTCGAGCACGTTGGCCTCGGGGACCACGCCGTCACGACCGGGCCCGCGCCATTCCGCCCATTCCTGAGCAGAAGCCGAGTGGCTGACGGCCATAGCGAGGGCGAACGTCGCGATGATTCGGGGTGGCGGCATGTGGGCCTCGAGGGCGATGTCAAGTTGACGGACTCATCGCGAGGCTCAGCCCGCGATGGCCGTGCTCAGCGAGGTCTCAGCAGGCGCAGGTTACCTCATCCCAGACGCGGAACGAGCGCGTCCTGAGCAGCCGGTGGTGCACAGCCCGGAGCAGGTGGCGGCCAACACGGAACAGATTGCGGTATCCGTGATAGCTGCGGGGCGGGCTCCACCTGCATCCTCTGCCAGCAGCGCCTCCTCGATTGAGAACACGCGTGTCTCACGGCTCGTTGCCATCTGGACGTTTCCGCAGCAGCCACGCGCGAGCCTCATCAGCGTCATAGAAGACTTTCATGTCGGCGACGTCCTCAAAACGGACCTCGGCCATTCGTCCCATGCCAAACTGCACAGGTCTCGTGACGATGGCGGCGACTCGCACCGCTGTCGAGGCTTCTGACGAGAGTTCTGAAGCATGTTGAACCATGGCATCTATGTCATCTGCCGTGGGTTGGTTCTTCATGTCGCGTTGATCGCTGAGGATTCGCACGAGATCGCCGCGATGGACCCTGGAATCCAGATGGATCTTGTCGTGCATGGCGAGTCTGTCTTCCAGACTCACCGTGCCCGTCAGCATCAGACAGATGATCCCGGTGTCTTCCTCAACTTCATACGTACAGGGCATCTCGATCTCTCCGAGCCTCAATTCTCGGTGCTCGCTTCATATTGCGTAGCTCGACCCACGGAGCAGAGTCCACCGAGATTCACGAATATGTAGTCCTCTTTCAACAGGACGGAATGCCACCAAGCTCGGTGCATCTGCAGCTCGATCGGATTCGTTGGATGCCCTGTTTCGTCGAGCAGCCACGCCGACCGGCTGTTCGCCTCGGCCGAGTCGCAGGCAAGCGCGATCGCTGACTCGAGCGTCAGTTCCTCCCCTAGCTCTTCTCCGTCCATCTAGTTCGCCCAGGCGTCCCTGCGTGTGGCGATTGGGCGAGGCGCAAGTACCGGCTGACCGCGTCGGAGTCCTCGTCGGGTTCGCAGATCATGCTGAATCTCACTCCTGCAATCGGCCAGACCAGTGCATGTACCGCACCCGGTTCCTTGGACACACATTTAGACTACGCAGCTTGACGTAGCTCGTACTCCTCGCGCGCTTCAAT
>JASLOY010000258.1 GCA_030745255.1 Vicinamibacterales bacterium | reverse complement strand
GCGGCCTCCTGGCGCTGCCGCTTGGCGGCGTGTTGGCTTTGATCCTGGACGACATTCTTCGGTCGATGCCCGGGTTTCCGGCGGAGCTGCATTTCTTCGTCTACCAGCATCGCGCGGTCGGGCTGCACGCCGGACTGCTGGCAGTCACGGCGGTTCTCGCGGCGGTGTATCCGGCGCGGCTCGCGACCCGTCTGCCGATCGCCGGCACCCTCCGCGACGAGGTGGTCTCGTGAGCGGTCCCATTGTCGAGGCGCGGGGGGTGTCTAAGACGTTCCCGATGCCTGCCGGTCCGGTGACCGCCTTGCGCGAGGTCACGCTCGACATTCACCCGGGAGAACATGTTGCGATCACGGGGCCGTCCGGTTGTGGCAAGTCCACGCTATTGCACGTGCTCGGATGTGTCGAGCCGCCGAGCGGCGGATGGCTCCAGTTCGATGGCCGTGACGTGGCTCGACTGACCGACGCTGAGCGGAGTCGGATTCGCCTCGAGCGGATCGGCTTCGTGTTTCAGCGGTTCTTTCTGCTGCCGATGCTCACGGCGCGCGAGAACATCGAGCTGCCGCTTGGCGAGTGCGGGGTCGGGAAGGCCACGCGCTCCGAACGGTCGACGGAGCTGCTCGAATATGTCGGGCTGGCGCATCGGGCCGACCACCGGCCGCCGCAGCTCTCGGGCGGCGAGATGCAGCGCGTGGCCATTGCGCGGGCGCTGGCCAATCGGCCGCCGCTCCTGCTGGCCGACGAGCCGACCGGAGAGCTCGATGAGCGGACCGGGCGGCAGGTGGCCGACCTGCTGGATCTCGTGCATGCGGACGGGAATACCGTAGTCGTCGTGACCCACGATCGGGCGATTGCGGGTCGGGCGGGTCGTAGGCTGTGCATGCACGATGGGGGACTGGTGGACGGGGACGCCGCATGACGATGTTTCGGCTCGCCCTACGGTCGTTGCTGGCTCATCCGCTGCGCAGCGGGGTGCTGGCCGGCGGCTTCGGTCTCGGCGTGTCGGTCATGGCCAACCTGCTTGGCATTGGCCAGGTGATGCTCGAGCAGGTGCGGACGCCCGCGCTGGCGGGCGGCGGCGATCTCGTCGTCGCCGGCGACCTGGGCGAGGTGCCAAGCGCGCGCTACATCCTGTCCGGCGTGATGGAGACGCCACCGCTTCGGGGACGGGCACGAGCTACGTCCCCGTCGAGACGGTCGCTCGTCTATCTCGTGCCAGACGAAGGTGCCCCGGTGGCCGTCGAGGCGCGTGGTGGCATTCCGAGTCTCGAGCGGGTGCTCGGAGACACGGAGACGGTCGGTGTCGAGGCCTGGACCGACACGGCGGCAGACCGCGCGTGGGTGTCGCCTGACACCGACGACGTGGTGCGGGCGATGGATCGATTTCACGCGATTCCAGATGCCCCGGAGTGGGCCGATGGCTGGGCCGAGTGGCTGTACTTCAACGGGCGGGCGGGGCAGACTCGCTTCTATCTGACGTTTCTGGTCGGGCCGATGCGAGGCGAAGGTCGTCGCGCCGCCGGGGTGCGGCTCCAGCTGGATGACGATGGTCGGTTCCAGTCCTTCGCCGAGTTCACCGAGGTCGAAGCAGCCGAGGTGCTCTCTCTGGCGCCAGACCTGACGATCGGGCGAAGCCACGTGCGTCTGGCAGATGGGCAGTACCGGATCAGCCTCGACCTGCCGTCGGTAGACGTCGTCTCGGGCAGTAACGACGCCGCGGGTGCCTCGCGGGTCACTGGCGAGATCGCATTGGAAGCGCGGCGTGGGCAGTCGCTGCCCCCGCTGACCGTCCGTGGCGCTCGGGGCTGGGTGTCGGGCTACACGGTGCCGGTGATGGCGGCGGCACTCGAGGGCCAGATTGCGGTCGACGGCAGCGAGCTGTCTCTCGACGGCGGGTCCGGGTACCATGACCACAACTGGGGGCACTGGACCGGCGTGTCGTGGCAGTGGGGACAGGTCCAGGGGGAGGACCTCTCGTTTGTCTACGGTCGGGTACACCCACCGGCCGACGCGGCCGACACCGCGCGGATACCCGGGTTCCTCATGGTCATCGGTGCGGATGGCCCGATCGGCTTTGCTACGCGGTTGTCGATGGAGGAAGAGGACGACCCGGAGACCGGTGAGCCCAGGCGGATCGTGGTCGAGTCGCGTGGAGACGCTGTCGCGCTGCGCCTCGAAGTCGATGTCGAGGATGTGGCGATGACCCGCATGGATCGCGAGGAGTTCGGGACCGGCTTGGATTTCTACCAGCTCCGGGCGCGTGTCCACGTAACGGGGCGCGTCGGCGACCGGGCCATCGATCTCATCGCGCCCGGCTCCGCCGAAACGTTTCGGGGACGGTAGGCGAGGCACCCCGGGAAGTCAGCAGGTAGAAGTCAGGAGATGTCGGTGGGCTTCGTCCCGCCCCTTCCGTCTCAGTCCTGAACCGGTGGGACCCTCTCTGAGGACAGCGGCTCGCCGCAGTACTTGCAGCACACCGCGTCATGGTCGTGGCCCTCGGCGCTACAGGCCGGGCAGGCCTGCGTGGAGACCGGTCGGTGCGCTCCGGCCTGCACCAGTTCCGCCGAGACGATGCCGGTCGGGACCGCGATGATCGCATATCCCAGCACCATCAGGCCGCTGGCCGCCACCTGCCCGAGGACGGTCTCCGGCGCAATGTCGCCATAGCCGACGGTCGTCATCGTCACGACCGCCCAGTACATGCCGCGCGGAATACTGGTGAACCCGCTTGCCTCTCCCTCGATCACATACAGCAGTGCGCCCATGACGATAGCAATGGAGAGCACCGACGCCAGGAAGACGGTGATCTTGGCCTGGCTGGACTTCATCGCCGTTAGCAGCACGCGTGCTTCGCTCAGGTAGTAGCCGAGCTTGAACACGCGGAACACCCTGAGAAGCCGTAGCGTACGGATGACGAGCAGCGACTGGGTCCCGGCGACGAACAGGCTGAGATAGGTGGGGACGATCGCCAGCAGGTCGACTACACCGAAGAAGCTCGTAGCATAGGCGGATGGGTGCCGTACAGTCGCCAATCGCACCAGATACTCCAGCGTGAAGAGCACCGTGAGCGCCCATTCCAGGCGGAGCAGCCAGGCCCCGTATCGTGCGTGGATCGGCTCGACGCTGTCGAGCATCACG
The DNA here is from genome assembly GCA_030745255.1 of Vicinamibacterales bacterium. Classification (GTDB taxonomy): domain Bacteria; phylum Acidobacteriota; class Vicinamibacteria; order Vicinamibacterales; family UBA8438; genus NP936. Next base: position 2,507 of record JASLOY010000258.1, on the reverse strand, counting down.
ACGACCACGCTGGCCAGAATAGACAGGATCAGCGCGACGTCGAACGCCTTGCCAGCCGGGGTGTCGGCTTCGAACACGATTTCTTGGAGACGGTTGCGCAGCGAGCGGTCGGACGGGTTGGATGCAACTTTGGTCATGCGGCATGATCCCACCAAAATGATCGCACCTCGAAAATCCGTCAAATCGTCGTAGAATGGCCGCTAATGTCCGCCCGCCGATGTGGCATTCTCCTGGTCCTCACGCTCGTCGTGCCCGCCATCGGCGTCGCGCAGACGGCTGATGGTGTGGCCGATGCCGGTGTCGTCCCCCCCCAGTTGGTTGGCGGTGCCCAGGCGACTGACGGAACCAGCGAGCGCGAGCGCTGGCATCTCGACCTGACCGGCGGATTCTTTCTCGAGGCTTGGGATCTGAACCGGTTCCAGGAGCAGCTCGTCGGCGCGGCGATCGGGCTGAGTCGTCGCATGACGCCGAGGTGGACCCTGGGTGTCGAGACCAGTCTGCTTCATGTGAATCAGCAGCCGCTCGGCGATGTTTTCTTACCCGCGTTGTCCGTCATGCTGCGGTGGCGCGCGCTCCGGTTTGGGGACACGTCGCTGTATGTCGAGGGCGGGGGTGGGGCGTCCTATGCCTCCAACGAGGTGCCGAACCGTGGAACACGGTTCAACCTGGTGTCACAGACCGGCGTCGGGTTTTCGCGTGCCCTGAACCCACAGATCGACCTGGTTGGTGGCCTGCGCTGGTTGCATCTGTCGAACAATGGTCTCGACGGTAGCGCCCGTAATCCCGACATCCAGGCTTTGGGTCTCTATGTCGGCTGGCGCCTGAACTGAGGGTCCACACGCCGCGTTGGACCCTCGGGCGTGAATCCCACCGCGTCGCTCGCATAGAATGGACCTGTCTCGGGACACACCACACGAACCATGTTTCGTCTCGCCACGCAGCTGCCGACCGTGCTCCTGTCTGTGGCACTCGCCACGGGGATGCTTGTTGCATCGCCGGGCGCGCAGCGCCGTCGCGTGGCCACCGACGATGTGTTTCGTTCCGGCATCGAGCTCGTGCAGATGGCGGCCACGGTGGTCGACGCGGAGGGGCGTCTGGTGGGCGACCTCCGGCGCGAAGACTTCGAGGTGTACGAAAACGGCGAGCGACAGACGCTGACCCACTTCACGCGCGACCGCGTCCCGCTCAGTGTCGGGGTCGTGCTCGACATCAGCCAGAGCATGTACGGGCAGCGCATCGACGATGCGCGGCTTGCGCTCGACCGGTTCTTGGCCGATCTGCTGGACCCGGAGGACGAAGTATTCATCATCGTCTTCAACCACACGCCCAGGGTGGCGGTGCCCTGGACCCTGGGGCCCCGTGGGCTTCGCAACCGGTTGGACGATATCCGCCCGTATGGAGGCACCAGCATCTACGACGCGATGATGGAAGCGTTGCCACTGTTCGATGCCCGGGAGCACCAGCGGGCGGCGGTGGTCCTTGTGTCCGATGGGTCCGACACCGGCAGCGATGCCGACATCCGCGACGTCCGGCGGCAGCTCCGGCGCAGCGACGCCTTCGTCTATGCCATCGCCATCGACGCGCCAGACACTCGTCCGATCAACGACCGGGTGAACCCGTTCGCGCTGCGGGAGATGACGACCGAGAGCGGTGGCTACACCGAGGTCGTGCACGACAGCCCCGAGCTCGGACCGGCCACGGCGCGGATCGCCGATGAGCTCAATCATCAGTACACGCTCAGCTACATGCCCTCGCATCCGCCCGACGGGAGCTATCGCTCGATTCGGGTTCGCATCGCCGGGAGCGAGCATCGCGTACGCACGCGTCGCGGCTACGTGGCGGAACCGAGTCGCCGGCGCTAGCCAGATCCTGAATCCCGCTCAAGGAGGTCACGACGTGACTAGACTGCGGCCGACCCATGGCCGGATGCCCGCCCTTCGGGCTCTGCTGGCTTTCCTGATTCCGTTCCTGCTCGCCGGTGGTCCGGCGCCGGTCCTGGCGCAAGAGGGTCGCTCGATCGCGGAGAAGACCGACGGGATGGAGCGCCTGGACGGGTTCTTCCCGATGTACTGGGACGACGCCGAGGGGGCGCTCTGGATGGAAATTGGGCGCTTCGAGCGCGACCTGCTCTACATCCGTTCGCTCGCTGCCGGCGTCGGCTCGAACGACATCGGGCTCGATCGGGGGCAGCTCGGGGCCTCGGCGATCGTACGGTTCGAGCGGGTTGGACCAAAGGTGCTGATGGTTCAACCAAACCAGCGCTTTCGCGTCGAGACCGACAACCCGGACGAGCGCCGGGCGCTCGAGGAGGCGTTCGCGACCTCGGTGCTCTGGGGCTTCACGGTCGAGGCCGAGACCAACGGGACAGTGCTAGTCGATGTCACCTCGTTCGTGCTCCGCGACGCCCACGGCGCAGCCGACCGGCTGCCCGGAGCGTACCAACTCGACGAAAGCCGCAGCGCCGTGTATCTGCCGCGCACCAAGGGGTTCCCACAAAACACCGAGCT
>JASLOY010000257.1 GCA_030745255.1 Vicinamibacterales bacterium | reverse complement strand
TTACGCCAGCTCCGCCGTGCTGGACGGTCCGAAAGATTACGCGGAAGAGGCCGTCCGTTACAAGGAAGCCGGTTGGCAGGCGTACAAGATTCACCCGCACGGCGAACCGGACATGGACATCGTCATCGACAAGGCGAAGGAGATCGCCAACCTGCTCGGCAAGGACGGGGACGCGATGTTCCCCTACAGCAAGCTGCCCAACGGGATGTACGACGCGCAGGAGGTGCTGCGCGAGTTCCTCCGGGCGTCGAAAGGCACCGACTCCGACCTGACCGGTATCCTCGCCGTCGAGGAGCAGACCGGCAAGACGCCCTACCAGCAGCTACGCGAGCTGCGCGGCATTCAGTGGCCCGCTCCGACGGCCGAGCTGGCGCTCAAGGGCGGTGTGAAGCGGCGCTACATGTTCCAGGAAGACGGGTGGCAGGAGCGCCCATACGGGGCGTTTCGGCGGGCGTCCGGCAGCGCCCTGATGCGGCTGTGCGAGCAGACCTACGAGAACCGCGAAGAGTACATCGCCAAGATGCAGGGCTACGGCGTCGAGGAGGGGCTCTACTGCATCGACCACAACGAGGACCTCGTCGCGATCCGCGACCGCGGCCTGACGCCGGAGCTGCCGGACTTCGAGTGGGCCGGTCGTCCGGGCGCGCTGGTGCCGGATGACGCGTATCCGTTCTGGCTGCTGCTGGGGATCGTCTACGAGCATTTCCACACCTCGAAGACGATTCGCGGCGCGACGACGCGTCGGCTGGTGCCCGAGCAGTATCTGGAGATGCACCCCCGCGATGCGGAGAACTACGGTATCGAGGACGGCGACTGGGTGCGGATCTCGACCCGCCGCGGCAGCTATGTCGCCCGCGCGCAGATAGACGGCGCCAACAGCATAGTCCTGCCGGCGCGCAACAACGTCCAGGTCGGCATGATCTTCAGCCCGTGGAACCTCGCGGTGGCTGACTCCGCCGACCCGGCCGAGAACGAGTGGAACATCAACGCGGTGGCGCATCGAGCCTATGACCCTGTGAGCGGCCAGCCGGACTTCAAGAAGCTGGCGGCGCGGATCGAGAAGATCCAACCCGCGTAGGGCAGCGGAGGCACCGCAGTGGGGAAGAATCGCAGCGGGGCTCCCCCGGACGGGGAGCCCCCCGAACCACGGTCGAAACACACGCGCCGCGAGGCGTTGAAGAGCGCTGGTGTGGTCGGCGCGCTCGCCCTGTTCGAGCGAGTGCGTCTCGGTACGATGCCGGGGCACGTCGACGCCGCAACGGCGGGTGGCACCCGCTTTCTGCGACCACCGGGCGCGGTGAACGAAGACGAGTTCACCCGCCGATGCATCCGCTGCCACAAGTGCGGCGAGAACTGCCCCAACTCGTGTATCCGCTTCGTCGGACCCGAAGGCCCTCCCGAAGCCCGCGGCACACCCTACATCGTACCGCGCGAGAAAGGTTGCATCCTCTGCATGGAATGCAACAACGGGTGCCCGTCGGGCGCGCTGCGCCCGGTCGCGGAACGGCCACCGGCGATTTGGGACGTCGTCGACATGGGTGTCGTCGAGCTCGACGAGAATATCTGTCATTCCTATCAAGGCTATGTCTGCGGGATCTGCATACGCGCGTGTCCCCTCGAAGGCGTGGCGCTCAAGGCGGGTCTCTGGGAGAAGCCGATCGTGGACCCGGACTACTGCGTGGGCTGTGGTCTGTGCGAGCAGGCCTGCGTCCACATGCCGCAAGCAATCCGGGTGCGTCCCTCCCTGCGCGACACCGGAAGGGGAGCGACATGACGGAGCGGGTGCGTCGGTACTGGCGGCGGCGCAACCGGCACTGGCCGGGCCGTGGATTCCGGCTGCAGGTCGCGCGTCGAACCCTGCAGGTTGGTGTCCTCGTGCTGCTCGTCGTGATCCCGACGCTGTCGCTGTACGACAATCTCCGGAATCAGCGTGACGAAGTTGGGATCGAGGCCCGCTGGGACACGAGCCTCGTGCACCAGCTGGTCGAAGATCTGGACGACCCGTCGCGTGTGACGCAATCGGTCCGCGGCTCCGTCTGGACGCTCAAGGTGGGCGAGCTGGTGATCTCGGACCCGCTCGCGGTCATCGATTTCATCGGTGCGGCCCGTGTAATCTTCGACCACTTCCTGATCACGGCGCTGATCCCGGTCCTGGCGTCGTTGCTCCTCGGACGGGTTTTCTGCGGCTGGCTCTGTCCGGCGGATCTGCTGTTCGAGCTCGGCACCAAGATCCGCGGCTGGACCGGGATCGAGACCGACGTCGGTTTCGCACGCATCACGAAATTCGCCATTCTGGCGCTCGGTCTCGTCGCGGGCGTTGTGCTCGGCACACAGATCTTCGCCGAGATCTACCCACCCCGGATCATCGGGGGCGAGCTTTATCTCTGGATCACGTTCGGTGTGGTCAGCGCGGGCGCCTGGTTCTTCCTCGCGCTCCTCGCTTTCGAGATCTTCGTCTCACGGCGATTCTGGTGCCGGTACATCTGTCCTGGCGGGGCGCTCTACTCGCTGCTCGGCCGGTGGCGAATCCTGCGGCTCACGCTCGTCGCACAGGAGTGCACCGACTGCACCAGGTGCAACGCCGTCTGTGAATTCGGTCTCGACCCGATGCGCGGGCGCTTCGGCCAGGAGTGCAACAACTGTGGGCTGTGCGTCCGGGCGTGCGCGCCGGGTGCGCTTGTCTACCGGGTCGGGCTCAGACCCAGGGACGGCAGGGATGTGTTGCCGGCGGCGGAGGCGCAGGTCTCATGACGGCGCGGGATGAGGGTGACCGTGAGGAGACGAGAGCTCTTTGCCTGGATCGGACGCATCGCCAAAGGCCTCGTGCTCGGCATGCTCGGACTGGGCGGCGCGCGGCTGTTTCGTGCCAGTCTCGTTTCAGCGGAAGCAGCGCCGCCGGGGCAGCATCCCTTGAGACCACCGGGCGCCCTGGACGAGCCGAAGTTCCGCGCCGCTTGCACGCGGTGCTTTCTCTGCGCCGAGGTTTGCCCGGTGCGGTGCATCGAGTTTCCGAGCCGGGTCGAAGGGGCGCAGCCGCCGCTGCACCGGGCGCGTGGCGCGCTGCCCCGTCGGCAGATCGTCGCCCCGGTCTGGCAGGGCGGCGACACCCCCTACATCCTGCCGTGGAAGACCGGGTGCATCGTCTGCATGAAATGTGGGCCGGCGTGCCCGACCGGCGCCATTCGGCCAATCGCGGAGAACCGCGACGCGATCAAGCGCGAGGTGCGGATGGGGCTGGCGGAGATCGATCGGAAGATCTGCTTGCCGTGGACACGCACGAGCTGGTGCGGCGCCTGCCTCACGGTCTGCCCGTACCGCGACCTGGCGATCACGGTCGACCACCGGGCCCGACCGACCGTGCACGCCGAGCATTGTATCGGCTGCGGGCTCTGTGTCGAGGTGTGCCCGATCCGTCACAAAGCGATCGCCGTCAAACCGCCGTTTTCGCCTGACCGAGGGGAGGTCCGAGCCGAATGAGACGACCATTGCTGACGCTGCTGCTCGTAGCCGCGCTCCCGACGGTGCTCGCGGCGCATCACATCCTGGGGATTCCCCATTACAAGTACGGCGATACCTATCCGCAGATCCCCTACTTGGAGGTCATCGCCCAGGTCGGCTCGACCGATCTTGACTTCACCTATTTTCCGGGCATTCCGAGACCCGGTGAGCGGGTTCGATTCAAGCTCTACGTCCACGACCGGGAGACCGGCGAGGTGTTCCGCGAACCGTTGCAGGTCGCGGTGGTCCGCACCAGTTGGTTGGGCGACGACCAGGTGGTCGCCCGGCCGTTCGAGATCAAGACCGGGGTCGGCCCGGAAGGCAACGACTACAAGTTCTTTCTGACCTTCGAAGCCGCCGAAGCCTACCAGATCCGGGTGAGCTTCCCGAACGGCGATCAGGTCGAGGTGATCCCGTTTCCGGTCGTGATTGGTCAGACCGACGACCGGCCGCTCATCATCGGGGCAGTCGGCGTGCTCGGTCTCACGGTGGTCGTCGTGGGAATCGTCAAGAGGCGGCGCCAGCCGGCCCGGCAGCGGGCAGTTGTCGCGACATAGGTAAAGAGGGAATCAATGGACACCGCCGGTGCTCAGGCGATGAGCGCGATGGAAGGGTTGCCGCCAGCGATCTACTACACGGCGCTCGCCATGGCGGCGTTGCTCACGGTGTGGAGCGTGCTGCAGGGACCCCGCTGGTTCGGACAGCCGAGCGGTGGCTGGCGTCTTGATCTGCTAGCCTGGCGGCCCCTCCACTGGGTAGTATCCAGGCGTCCCTTCCAGTTCGCGTTGCAGGTGCCGCTCGTCCTCGCGTTGTTTCTGATTCTCTCGGCAGGCTTTCTCGGCAGCCCGGTTGCCGACCGTAACATCGCCACCGTGCTCACCTGGACCATCTGGTGGACGCTCCTCATCCTCGATATCGTGCTCCTGGGCCGCATGTGGTGTCTCGTGTGCCCCTGGGAGGCGCTGGCGTCCTGGCTGCGGCGACTGACGTTCTGGCGGCGACGACGGGATGAACCGCTGGCGCTCGACCTCAAGTGGCCGCGGTGGTTGCGGAACGTCTACCCGGCGACCGTCCTGTTCGTCGGCCTCACCTGGCTCGAGCTGGGCTTCGGCGTGACCCGAAGCCCGCGAGCGACGGCGATCCTTGGCCTGGTGATGGTGCTGCTCGCCGTGGTGCCGGCGTTGATCTTCGAGCGACGCTCGTTCTGCCGGTACGGCTGCCTCATCGGGCGGATCTGCGGACTCTACAGCATGATGGCACCGGTCGAGGTGCGGGCGCGTGATCAGGACGTCTGCCGTGTCTGTCGCACGAAGGAATGTCTGACCGGCAGCGACCGCGGCTACCCGTGCCCCACCGGTCAGTCGCCGGGCGCCTTGCGGGCGAACACCTACTGCACCGTCTGTACCGAGTGCGTCAAGAGCTGCCCGAGCGACAACGTGGCGATCAATTTGCGCCCGTGGGCCACCGACCTGCACGCGGTTCGACAGCCGCGTCGGGACGAAGCGGTTCTGGCGGTGGTCATGATCTCGCTGACGACGTTTCACGGCCTGACGATGACACCGGTGTGGACGACCGCGCTGGCGTGGCTCCGCGCAACCAGCGGTCTGCGGTATCTAACCGCGTTCACCCTCGGCATGGCGGTGGTTGTGCTGGTGCCGAGCGCGTTGTATCTGTCGTTCAGCGCCATGACCCGTCGGGCGCTGCCGGTCGCCGGTTCGCGGTCGACGGTGTGGCAGGTTGCCATCCGGTACGCGTACCCGTTGATCGCGATCGCGCTGATGTATCACTTGGCCCACAACGCCGGGCACTTTCTCATCGAGGCGGGCCGTCTCGTGCCGGTGCTGTCCGATCCGTTCGGCACCGGACGGGACCTGTTCAACACGGCCGGTCTAGAACCGGGTCCATTGGTGTCTCGAGGCACGATCTGGCTCCTCCAGATCGTCCTCGTCCTGCTCGGGCTGTACTGGGGCCTGCGCACCACTGAGCGCGCGCACCGCGGTCTCTCCCGTCGCTGGATGCTGCCGGATGTGGGGTGGCGAACACGCCTCGTGACCTCCGGTTTCCTGCTGATGCTGACGATTGTCAATTTGTGGCTGCTCGCGCAGCCGATGGAGATGCGAACGTGGCTTTAGGTCTCCGGCCGGAGCCTAGAGACATCTGGCATGGCCACTG
>JASLOY010000256.1 GCA_030745255.1 Vicinamibacterales bacterium | reverse complement strand
GCCGCCCGGTGTGGGCCGGCGCTACTCCCGGAACTCCTTGAAGATTAGGCTGGCGTTGTGGCCCCCGAACCCAAAGGAGTTGCTCATGGCGGTCCTGATCGGTCCTTGCCTGAGCACGTGAGGAGTGTAGTCCAGGTCGCAGTCCGGGTCCGGGTTCTCAAGATTGACGGTCGGGGCAATCACCTGTTCGCGCACAGTCAACGCGGCGATTCCCGCTTCAATCCCACCGGCCGCACCCAGCGTATGGCCGCTCATCGACTTGGTGGAAGAGATCGCAAGCTTGTGCGCATGGTCGCCGAAGCATCGCTTGATGGCCAATGTTTCGATGCGGTCGTTGAACGGCGTCGACGTGCCATGGGCGTTGATGTAATCAACTTGGTCCGGCGTGATGCCAGCCTGGTCGATGGCGGCGCGCATCACACGCTGGGCACCATTGCCGTCCTCGGCCGGCGCTGTCACGTGAAAGGCGTCGGCCGACATCCCGTAGCCCACCAGCTCGGCGTAGACTGGCGCACCCCTGCGGACCGCCCAGTCGTGCTCCTCCAGAATAATGACACCGGCCCCTTCGCCGATGATGAACCCGTCCCGGTCGCGGTCAAACGGTCGGCACGCCCGCGTGGGCTCGTCATTACGAGTCGAGAGCGCACGCATAGCGGCAAATCCGCCGACCCCCAGCGGGGTGATGGCCGCCTCAGACCCTCCGGCCACCATCACATCGGCGGCACCACGTCGAATCGCTTCGAAGGCGTCGCCCACCGCATGCGCCGAGGCGGAACAGGCGGTGCACGTAGCCGAATTCGGTCCCTTGGCGCCCAGCCGTATCGAGACCTGTCCCGCGGCCAGGTTGATGATCGACGCCGGGATAAAAAACGGGGAGATCTTGCGTGGCCCGCCGTTCAGCAGCGCACGATGCTCGCGCTCAATTGTGCTGAATCCACCGATGCCGGAGGCGAGGAAGACACCCACGCGCGACGCCATCTCCGGCGTCACTTCCAGACCAGCGTCGGCGCGGGCGAACTCCGCGGCCGCGATCGCGTATTGAATGAAGACGTCCATCTTCTTGACGTCTTTCTTGGCCACAAACACCAACGGGTCGAAGTCTCGGACTTCGCCCGCGATCCGCACGGTGTAGGCGGACGCATCGAACCGCGTGATCGGCGCGATCCCACTCTTGCCCGCACACAACGCGTCCCACGTCTCCGATGTTCCGACGCCGAGCGACGACACCAGGCCAACGCCCGTGACCACGACCCGCCTGCTCACAGTTACTCCCCGGGATTGAGCCGCTCCCTATTTTTTTGAGTGCGACTCGATGTAGTTCACTGCTTCTTTGACGCGGGTAATCTTCTCCGCATCCTCATCCGGTATCTCGAGCCCGAATTCCTCCTCGAACGCCATCACCAGCTCCACGGTGTCGAGCGAATCCGCCCCAAGGTCATCCACGAAGGATGCGTCCGAGGTGACTTCCTCCTCGTCAACACCGAGTTGCTCCACGATGATGCTCTTTACCTTCTCAGCAACGGCCATTCAATGCCTCCTACATGTACATGCCACCGTTCACCGCCAACACGTGCCCTGTAATATACGCTGCCTCGTCCGACGCGAGGAACCCGACCGCCGCAGCCACGTCATCGGTCGACCCCAACCGGCCCAACGGAATCTGCGCGAGCATCGCTGCTTGGGCCGTGTCATCAAGCCCCGCAGTCATGTCAGTCTCGATCATACCCGGCGACACCACGTTCACGGTGATGCCGCGTGTAGCCACTTCGCGAGCCAGCGCCTTCGAGAACCCGACCAACCCCGCCTTCGACGCTGCGTAATTGACTTGCCCCGCGTTTCCCATCTGCCCAACCACGGAGCCGACACTGATGATACGGCCACTCCGCTGCTTGAGCATCGGGCGTAACACCGCGCGCGCGCAGGCGAACGCCGCGGTCAGATTCGTCGCAACGACCGCGTCCCAGTCAGCCGGGGTCATCCGCAAGGCCAGTTGGTCCCGCACGATGCCGGCATTGTTCACCAACACGTCGATGCGGCCAAACTCGTCGCGCGCTGTGCGCACCATCGCTTCGATCCGGTCGACATCGGTCACGTCAACCGACACGGCGACGGCCCGACCTCCAGCCTCTCGGATCTCGGCGACCACCGACTCGGCGTGCTGTTCTCGTGCGCCCGCCACGACCGCCGCACCCGCGGCGCCCAGGTGTCGCGCCACGGCGCGACCGATACCTCGTGAGGCTCCGGTCACGATCGCGACGCGATCATGCAGACTTCTCATGGCTCCCCCCGTCAAGACCCCAGCATCGACACTGCGCTGTCAACTCCCTCGGGATCGGAGACGGACAGGACCCGGGCGCCGCGTACGATCTTCCGGATGAGCCCGCTCAGCACCGAGCCTGAACCCACCTCAACATACGTGTCGATGCCCTCCGATGCAAGGCGACGCACGACCCGCTCCCACTGGACCGGCGCGGTAACCTGCCCGACCAGCGCCGCCATGGACGCGGCCCCATCCCGTTTCGGCTCCGCGTCCAGGTTCGCCACCACTGGAACTGTCGGGTCGGACACTACCAAACCGCGGAGATCCGGGGCCAGGCGGTCTGCGGCAGGCTGCATCAGAGCGCAATGGAACGGTGCGCTCACGGCCAGTGATACGACACGTCTGGCGCCCAACTCCTTGGCCCGCGCGCCGGCTCGCTCCACTGCCGCGCGCACACCGGCGATCACGGTCTGCCCAGGCGCATTCAAGTTGGCCGGACTCACAATCTGTCCGCACGCCGTCTCGTCGCAGGCCTGCGCCACCAATTCGGCGTCCAGGCCAAGCACCGCCGCCATGGCGCCGTCCCCTACAGGCACCGCCTCCTGCATGTAGCGACCGCGGTTCCGGACAGTCCGCATGGCATCGGCGAATGCCAGGGTTCCGGCCGCCACGTGCGCCGAGTACTCGCCAAGACTGTGCCCGGCGAGGAAGGTCGGCTGAACGCCCCGTGCCGTCAGCACCCGCGCCGCAGCGGTGGACACGGCGACGAGCGCCGGCTGAGCGTGCTCGGTCAACGTCAGTCGGTCGGCCGGACCTTCGAAGCAGAGGCGGCTGATGGACATGCCGAGCGCGGCATCGGCCTGGTCGAACGTCTCGAGACACTCGGGAAACCGGTCTGCCAGGGCTCGCCCCATCCCGACCTGCTGTGCCCCCTGCCCCGGAAAAACAAATGCAATCATCGACTCGACTCGTCCGCTAGCTGTGCATCACGGTTGCGGTCTGCAACTCCCGCGCGATCCCGGCAAGCATCTCACCCGTCGCGAAGCGATGCGCCATCGCCACCGCGTTGCGCACAGCCTTGGCCGACGAACGCCCGTGCCCGACGATGCACAGTCCGGACAACCCAAGGAGCGGGGCACCGCCAACCTCGGAGTAGTCGACCCGCCGGCGAAACCGCCGAAACGCGCGGCGGGAAAGCAAGGACCCGACTCGCGTGCTGAACGTCCGGTTGAGCTCGTCCCGCAGAAACCCCTCGACGACCTCGACCAGTCCTTCGCTTACCTTGAGCGCGATGTTGCCGGTGAAGCCGTCGCAGACAATGACCTCGGCCTGCCCTGCATACAGATCACGCGCCTCGACGTTGCCAATAAAATGCAACCGACTGCCACGCAGCAGCTGATGCGCCTCACGGGTCAAGTCGTTGCCCTTCGTCTCCTCCTCTCCGATCGAGAGCAACCCCACCTTCGGCTCCGGCACGCCGAGCATGGTCCGCGCATACGCGACACCCATCGCCGCGAACTGCAGGAGGTGCTGCGGGCGACAGTCGACATTCGCCCCCGAGTCCAGCAGCACGGCACCGCGTGTCGCCGTCGGGATGGTGGTTGCCAACGCCGGGCGGTCCACGCCCTCCAGGCAGCCAAACGCCCCATACGCCGCAAGCATCGTCGCTCCGGTGTTCCCGGCGCTGAAAAGCGCCTCCGCCTCCCCGTCTGCCACGATGCCCGCTGCCACGCGGACCGCGGCCCTCGGCTTGCGTCGCAAGGCGGCAGCGGGCGACTCCTGCATGCCGATTGTCTCCGGCGCATCAACCACCGTGACGTCCAATCTGGCCGCATCGCCGTGCCGCTGCAACTCGTCCCGCAACAGCTCGCGAGCCCCGATCAAGATGACGCTTACATCCAGGTGGCGGGCAGCCACCAACGCGCCATCGATAATATTGTGGGGCGCGAAGTCGCCTCCGGTGGTGTCGACCGCAACACGCGGCCGGCGTGCCCCCGCCTTCACCGGTTGCCTGCTGGTCACCGCTGATAAGTGCTGTGGATGGACTAAACGTCCTTGATCGGCCGGACCTGTCGCCCCCGGTAATACCCGCAATGTGGACACACCTGGTGGGACGGTTTCCGCTCGTGACACTGCGGACACTCGCCGAGCACGACCGGGTCGAGGCTTTGGTGCGTGCGCCGCTTCGCCGTACGTGACTTGGAGTGCCGCCGTTTCGGATTAGCCATTGTCGAATCCTCTCGTCCTACCCGTGGTCCACCCTCGGGGCCGTCCGCGTCCTACTCGCTTCTCAGGCTCTTCAGCACGGCGAGCCTGGGGTCCTCCCACCGTTCGACGCACTCACACGTGGTCGTGTTGCGATTGCCGCCACAGACTGGACATAGCCCGCGGCAATCGTCACGGCAGAGCGGTTTCATCGGTAGCGCGAGTTGAAACTGCTCGTGGATCAGCTGCGCCAGGTCGATCTGATCGTCCCGGTAGAACGCCGTGCCCAGATCCGACTCCTCGATCTGGAAGTCGCCTTCGCCGGTGTTATCCGACACCGGCAGATAGAGCAGATCGACGTCTACGCCCACGACCAAAGGGAGTGGCTCGAGACATCGGCAACAGCCGAGCTCAAGGGTCGCTTCGAGCCGACCGACCAGCCGATACTTCCCGCCATCCTTGCGGATGTCCAGGTCGAGGGTCGCGGTATCGACGACCCTATACTGATCGCCGCCACCCGGGCTGAGCGTATCCCCCGGAAAGGTCCGTCGGACCCGTTCTCGCTGCCCCTTGATCGCGCGGAGGTCGAGGTTCATCGAAGCGAGCGCCCCGCGTCTCGGTCAGGCACAGCCTCCCACCGAGGGAGACCTCACCAGGGCCAGGACCAAACCTAGAGTATATCACCCGCGCTTCGTCAGCTCCGGTACATGAAAAACGGGATACCCGCGCCCGCAGCAGCCCCGGCACGGCACTGGCCTCCACGATGCCGATGACGGCGACGACGAGGAGCAGCTCGATGAGCGTGAAGGCTTCGTGCTGCCTTCTGTCACTCGGATAACCGACTAGAAACTGGTCGTTCTTGCCCACGGCTTCGGGATGAACAACCGCTCGAACAAGCTCACTGCGAATCGATCGGTCATGCCGGCAAGGAAATCACGGCTGGCGGCATCGATCCCCTCCTCGCGAACCGTTCGCGGATCGAGAAACGACTCAGGCTCCTGTCGCACCCGCTCCCAGAGCCCGCCAAGGATACCCTCCGCCTTCTTGAACTCCGCCGTCGCCACCTGGTTCTCATACACCGCGTCGAACAGGAATGCCCGGAGATCGAGGAGCGCCGCCAATACCTCGTCGCTCATGCGCAGCTCGATGTCCGGTCTCGTTTCCAGCGTACGTTCCACCACGTCGGCGACCAGGGTGCCGATCCG
>JASLOY010000255.1:3525-5677 GCA_030745255.1 Vicinamibacterales bacterium | reverse complement strand
CAACTACTGGTACTCGCTGATCGAGCCGCCACAGGCCAGTGAGTTCCCGGGGACCGGACCGGCGGGCAACGGGATCAACCCCGGCATGGAGACGCTCGGCGCGTGGGTCGATCTCCAGAAACAGGGCTGCATGCTCTGCCATCAGCTCGGGAACAAGGCCACCCGCGAGGTCGCCGATCTCGAGCGATTCGACTCGATGACGGCGGCCTGGGACCATCGCGTGAGGGTGGGCCAGCGCGGGTCGAGCATGAGCGGCATGGCGAATCGCTTCGGCCGGGAGCGCGGCCTCAAGATGTTCGCCGACTGGAGTGAGCGGATCGCCGGTGGTGCAGTGCCGCCGCAGCCTCCTCGGCCGCGCGGCGTCGAGCGCAACGTCGTCCTCACGATGTGGGACTGGGGGACACCTGAAGCCGCCTACCTGCACGACGAGGTGGCGACCGACAAGCGTGACCCGCGCGTCAATGCCAATGGGCCGGTGTATGGTGTCGACATCGGCAACGACTATCTAGCTGTTGCCGACCCCGTGCGGCACACGGCGTACCAGTTGAAGATCCCGTTGCGAGAGGACCGATCGACGGTCGCGCCGATGTTCCCCAGCGAGGGCTTCGAGCCTTCGCCGTTTGCCGGCACGAGAGTCGTGCACGACAACCCGGCGAATCCGCACAACCCGATGATGGATCACAAGGGCCGCGTCTGGGTCACGACGCGGATTCGCTCGCCGCAGACCCCGGCCTGGTGCCGCGAGGGCGAGAACCCGTTCACGCAGAACTTCCCGCTGGCGCGGAGCGGTCGTCAGGCGGGCTTCTTCGATCCCGAGACCAGCCAGTTCGTGTTGATCGACACCTGCTACGGCACGCACCACCTGCAGTTCACCGAAGACGACGACCATACGCTCTACTTCAGCGGTGGCGGTCAGGTGGTTGGTTGGATCAACACCAGGATGTACGACGAGACGGGCGACGAGCAGGCCTCGCAGGGCTGGTGTCCGACGGTCCTCGACACGAACGGTGACGGAAGGATCACGCAGCCGTGGAACGAACCGGTCGGCGGCGGGCGGGCGATCGCCGAGGGAGCCGGCGGCGGCCGGCTCGAGAGCTTCGATCCGACGCTCGACACCCGCGTGAACGTCGGCAGCTACGGGATCGTCACGAACCCGGTGGACGACTCGGCGTGGATCGCCTCGACGCAGTTCCCGGGCCGGATTGTGCGGCTCGTGCCGGGCGACAACCCGCCGGCGACGTGCATGAGCGAGCTCTACGAAGTGCCGTCCGAGGTCCAACCGGGGATCGACTACGCGGACTCGGGCTTCGGACCGCGGGGAATCGACGTCGACCGCAACGGCGTCATCTGGACCGCGCTCTCCGGCAGCAGCCACTTCGCGAGCTTCGATCGGCGCCGGTGCCGGGTGCTGAACGGCCCGACGACCGCGATGGGCCGGCACTGCAACGAGGGCTGGACCTTCTACCCGACGCCAGGGCCCAACCTGAAGGGGACGCCCTATCGGGCTGACCATCACTACTACAACTGGGTGGACCAGTTCGACACGCTGGGCCTCGGTGCGGACATCCCGATCGCCGCCGGCTCGAACTCTGACTCGCTGCTCGCGCTGCTGCCGGAGACGAACGAATGGGTCGTGCTCCGCGTGCCCTATCCGCTGGGCTTTTTCACCCGCGGCGTCGACGGTCGCATCGACGATCCGAATGCCGGCTGGAAGGGGCGGGGGCTCTGGGCCACGTACGGCGCATCGGTGACGTGGCACACCGAATTGGGATACGACGGCGTCAGTCCCAGCCTGGTGAAGTTCCAGGTACGGCCCGATCCGCTGGCCGGGTAGGACGAGGTGAGGGGGGGCCGGCTGGGCCCGGAGGCGTTGGTGCAACACGCCAGCGTCTGGGCGTTGGAGGCGGTCAGCCGGGCCACTGCGACGGACCGTGTCACGTTGACGAAGGCTCCATTCGCGTCCTCCGGGAGTGTCGAGATCTTGTTCGATGCCTAACCGCTGGCACGCCGCCATGGGCGCCCTGCTCGTCACGACGTGCGGGACGGTTGCAAGAGTCCATCGCCAACTCGAGCAAGGCGCGGGAGTTTCTCTCACAGATTACGAGCAATCTCTGTCAGAGGATGGGCGTTCGAAAAGTGCCGGAAGTCCTTT
>JASLOY010000255.1:0-3515 GCA_030745255.1 Vicinamibacterales bacterium | reverse complement strand
CGGATGACGTCGCCTCTTCCGGAGCCGTCGCGGTGGTCCCGTTCACGAACATTTCCGGTGACGAGGCGGACGCCTGGATCGGCATTGGGATCGCCGAGACGGTCATGGCGGATCTCGAGTCGCTGGGCAAGCTGACGGTGATCGCCCGGCAGCGCGTGCGCGCGGTCGTGGCCGGTCGCGGCGACGCTGGGCTCGACGCTGTCGCGGTGACGGCGCTGGGGCGTGAGCTCGGTGCCCGCTGGGTCGTGACGGGCGGCTACCAGCGGCTCGGCCGCCAGCTGCGCATCACGGCGCGGCTGGTCGACACGGCGAGTGGCCTCATCGCCAGGACCGCAAAGGTGGACGGTGCGCTGGACGACATCTTCGGCCTGCAGGATCGGATCGCCATCGAGCTGACGGCCGACGTGCGACCGAGCCCGGTCGCACGCGTGACGCCGGTGCTCGGCCGCCGGTCGGGCCTCGTCGCGTCGAGTGGTGACGGGGCGAGTCCGGTGGCTGCGGGCAGCGGGACAGGTTCGGAGGACGCCGAGCGTGTCGATGCGCCGTCGGCTCTGGTCGCGGCCGGCGGCACACTCGACCTCGGCATGCCGGCGGTCACCGCGGCCACCGGTGCATCTGTGAGCGCCGCGCTTCCGCCGGGGGAGCGGTATCGGATCGAGCCGGCGCGCGTCGACACGCCGCCCCGACTCGATGGCGACCTGAACGACGAGGTCTGGCTGCGGGCGGCGGTCATCGACGACTTCATCCAGCAGGAACCGGCCGAGGGAGACCCGGCGACCGAGCGCACCGTCGTCCGGCTGATTTACGATGCCAGTGCCCTCTACATCGGCGTCGAGGCGTATGACGCGGATCCGGATGGCGTGATCGCCAGCGAGAAGCGCCGTGATTCGCGACGTCTGCTCGACGAGGACAACTTCCAGATCATCCTCGACACGTTTCAGGACCGCCGGTCCGGCTACATGTTCGTGACCAGCCCGCTCGGGGCGAAGCTCGAGCAACAGGTCGCCGCGGAGGGCGAGGGCGGGTTTGGTGGCAACAGCTCGAACATCAACGTGAACTGGGACGGCGTCTGGGACGTGGCCACGAGCCGCACGGCGGAGGGCTGGTTCGCCGAGATCGCCATCCCGATGGTGACGCTGCGCTTTCCCGAGGCCGAGCGACAGGTGTGGGGCGTCAACTTCATGCGGAACATCCGGCGCAAGAACGAACAGGTGTTCTGGGCGCCGATTCCGAAGGCCTACAGTCTGACCCGGGTCAGTCTGGCCGGCACGATGGTCGGCGTCGGCGGCGTGGACCGTGGCATGGACCTGCGGGTCACCCCGTATGTGCTGGCGGGGGGGCGGCAGGACCGTGTGGTGACGGCCGGGCTCGACGACTCGGGTTTCAACGAGGTCGGGCTCGACCTGAAGTACGGCGTCGCCTCGGGGCTCAATCTCGACGTCACGCTGAACACCGACTTCGCCCAGGTCGAGGTGGACGAGCAGCAGGTGAACCTGACGCGGTTCCCGCTCTTCTTTCCCGAAAAGCGCGATTTCTTCCTCGAGAATGCCGGGATGTTCGGTGTCGGCACCCAGGGATTTCGGCGCACGGCCGATCTGTTCTTCACCCGCCGGATCGGGCTGTCGGCCTCGGGCCAGCCGGTGCCGATCATCGGGGGCGGGCGCCTGACCGGCAAGGTCGACCGGCACAACATCGCGGTGATGAACATCCAGACCCAGGAGGCGCTGGGTCAGCTCGGCGAAAATTTCTTCGTCGGCCGCTACAGTCGGGACATCCTGGCCCGCTCCCGGGTCGGCGGACTCGTCGTCAACAAGGAAGCGGTCGGCGGCAACCGCTACAACCGGACGTTCGCGCTCGACACGACGCTCGCGCCACATCCCAACTTCGTCATCAATTCGTTCATCGCGAAGACCGAGACACCGGATGTCGTGACTGGAGACATGGCGGGCTATGTCAGCGCCGCATGGTTGAGCCCGTCGTATCGGCTGGAAGCCGGGTATACCGACCTCCAGGACAACTTCAACGCCGAGGTGGGGTTCGTGCCGCGCACTGGCATCCGGATATCGAGGCTGCACACCGAGTGGGATCCGCGGCCTGGCCGGTGGGGCATCCGGCGGTTCGACCCGATGTGGAACGTCACCTACACCACCGACCAGCACAATCGGCTGCTGACGCGGCGGATTCACAACATGGTCGGCACCTATTTCGAGGATGGATCGTCGCTCATCATCTGGTACAACGACATCTTCGAGCAGCTCGACGTCGCGTTCCCCATCACCGCCGACGTCACGATTCCCGCCGGGACCTATCGCTTCGGTCAATGGGCGTTCCGCTATCGCAGCGATGCGTCGAAGCGCATCTTCGGACAGGCGGCCTACAATCCGCAGACGTTCTTCGGCGGCGATCGCACCGACGTCAGCGGCACGATCGGGGTGCGGCTGACGGACTCGATCGCGGCCGAAGGCAGCTTCAGCCGCAGTGATGTCGTGCTGCCGGAGGGCGCGTTCATCGCGGACCTCGCCTCGGCAACATTCGACCTCGCGCTCTCGCCCGAGATGACGCTGCGTACGCTGACCCAGTACAACTCCACCACGGACTCGATCAGCACGAGCGTCCGGTTCAACTGGATCTACAGCCCCGGCAGCGACATCTACATCGCCTACGACGAGCTGCGCGCCGACGACTTCCTGGTGTTCGACCCGACGCTGCGGAATCGGGGCCGGGTGCCCTGGATTCAGAACCGGCAGCTCGCCGTCAAGATGACGTATCTCCTGTCGCGGTAGGGCGACGGCCCACTCGGAAAAGGTTGAGCACGAGACCGTGAACCGAGAGAAATCGTTGTGCGTGCGCGGCTCCCGGCCTTGTCCTGTCAATGGCTTGCGGAAGAACCCTATTGACAAAGCTCCCTGGAGCCCCGGGATCCGGTCGGCCCTATGTGAGATCATCGCCAGGGACGGCGACGGCGGCTAAGATATCCATTGCCACGCTAACTCGAGGAGGCTCATATGCGCAGTCGAATCGCGATCTGTCTCGGCGGCCTGGCAACGCTGTGTCTGACGCTGGCGCCGGTGGCTACGGCGCAGGACGCCGACATTCCCCGGACACCGAGCGGTCGCCCCGACCTGTCCGGCACCTACGACGTGTCGACGCTGACGCCAATGGAGCGGCCGGCCGAGCTTGGCGAGAAGATGGCGCTGACCGACGAAGAAGCGGCCGAGCTGGCGGAACGCACCCGGCAGGCGATGGCGTTCGCCAACCGGCGCAGCGACCCCAATCGTGGCGCGCCGCCGCAGGGTGGTGACGGGTCGACGGGCGCGTCCGGAAACGTCGGTGGGTACAACGCCTTCTGGATCGATCCCGGCGAAAGCGCGTTCCAGGTCGACGGCCAGTGGCGCACGTACTGCCACGAGATGTGCAAGTGGACCGACGAGACCGCGTTCCGGCCGACGTACCAGGGCCGGCAGACGCCGAACATGGGCAAGCTGATCGGCCACCGCGAGTGGGAGACGCTCTAC
>JASLOY010000254.1 GCA_030745255.1 Vicinamibacterales bacterium | reverse complement strand
GCTGGTCAGACAATCTCGGCAGTACAGCCCATTTCATGGCCACGGAACCAGGCACGGGAGTTGCTCTTCGTAGCGTCGAGGCGTGAACTGGCCACTAAATCCGAGGAGGTCTCATGCTGTCTCGACGAGAATTGCTGAGCGGTGCCGCCCTTGGTAGCGCACCTCGGCTGATGGGTGGCGAAGCCGGTCAGAACACGCAGTCGCTCCAGCGGGCCAACATGCTGCTCGAGGACATTCGCGACGAGCTCCGGGCCGAGCACGCCAACTGCGCGGTGGCGCTGTGCCCGGCGGTCGGCCAGTTGCGCCGCCTGCAGCGCACCTTTCTCAAGAGCAGCCGTAAGTTCCCGAACTTCATCGAGGTAGGCATTGCGGTGTGGGAGCAGGTACACGACTGGCAGCTCGAGACGCGCCAGGCGGTCGCCGTTGCGCGTCAGCCAGACGGCCGGTACACGCTGGCGTTTGGCCAGACCACCCTGTTGCTGAAACCGGAGGCGGCGGACGACTTCGTGGGCTATCCGTACGACATTCTCTGAGGCCTCGTGGCGCGATTGAGGCGCGGATCTGGGACGAAACTGGATGGCGCCAGTATTGGCGTATGTTTCGGCCGGGTCAGGAAGGTGGTACCGTGTCTATGCCACGTGCCGCGCCTGTATATCGCCCTCGGCGCGCTCCTGACTGAAGTCGAATGATGACGAGGAGCGTGCCTCTGGATTTGCCCGATGACCACGCGCCGGCTCGCTTGCCTCGTTCTGTGCACAACCGCACTGCACAACGGGTCGCCCGCGCTTTCGGTATCC
This sequence comes from Vicinamibacterales bacterium, assembly GCA_030745255.1. Taxonomy (GTDB): domain Bacteria; phylum Acidobacteriota; class Vicinamibacteria; order Vicinamibacterales; family UBA8438; genus NP936. The sequence goes on along the minus strand of JASLOY010000254.1, from coordinate 4,899 downwards.
CAGCCCCAGCCCGCGTCATCCCCTGAGCAAGACCGGCCGACGTTTCAGAGCGCCGTCGATGTCGTCGAGGTCACCGTCTCTGTCACCGATCCGGACGGCAACGCCGTGCCGCGCCTGACGGCCGACGACTTCCAGGTTTTCGAAGACGGTCGGATCCAGCCGCTCGTCACGTTCAGCCACGTTGACGTACCGTTCGTGCCGTTCGACGTGCCTGTGTCACATCCCGCCTCCGACGTGGCCACCAACCGGTTACGGGCGGGCGGCGGGCGGACGTATCTACTCCTGCTCGACGACCTGCACACCCACCCGCTCCGGACCGACGAGGTGCGGGGGATTGCCCGGTTGTTCATCGAGGGCAATCTGGCGGCCAATGACTTGGCCGCCATCGCTGTGACGAGCGGGATAGAGCCCAGCCAGCCTCTGACCAGTAACAGACAACGGTTGCTCGAGGCGGCCGACCGGTTCATCGGGCGCGATCACGAGGACGCACCGGGTCTATCACTGTCGGCGGACAATCCGTTCGCGGACTTTGCGGTGGACCCGCTCCCCGGTTTCGGTGTCCTCGACCGCGCCAAAGAGATCAAGGCTCGGAAGGTCCGGCAGTTGCTCCGCACGCTAGAGACGGCGGCCGAGTGGTTGGCTGGGACCGAATCCCGACGCAAGGCGGTAGTCCTCGTCAGTCAGGGACTCGACTACGACACGACTGATCTCTTCGGCGATCGGGAGGCGCTGTTGCTACTCGATGAGATGAGGCAAGCCGCCTCGGCCGTGACCCGACACGACGTGACCCTGTATGCCATCGACCCGCGCGGGCTACCTTCCGCCGAGCCTGGACCGATTCCCACGCGATGGCTGGTTGGCGAAACGCCATTCTCGCCGCCGATCGTACGGGCGAAGCAGACGCTTCGAGGTCTGGCCGAGGAGACAGGCGGCTTCGCATTCATCAACTCGAATCAGTTCGACGCGGCGCTCGAGAACGTCGTCAGGCAGAACAGCACGTACTACCTCCTGGGCTACCGGGCTCCTCGTGACGCGCCGGACGACCAGCTTCATCAGATTCGGGTTCGTGTCGACCGGCCCGACGTCGAGGTGCGTGCGCGACGCAGTTACGTCCACGCGGCCGGGCCGGCGGGCGACGCCGAACCTCGGGTCGGGGGCGCTCGCCATCAGCGGGCTGGCGATCGACACGCGTCCGGCTCGGCTGGTGCCGACGATACTGTCTGAAGCCCGGTTCGCGGTGGCGGTGCCTGTGCCTCCCTCGGCGCGTCGGACCTTTGCGACGAGTGAGACATTGGCGATGTTTGCGGAGATCTATGCCAACGGTTCCACCACCCAGCGGGACGTCGACCTGTCAAGCACGGTGCGAAACGTCGCAGGAGACACCGTGTTTCGAGCGCGTGAGGAACGCGTGACCAACGGCTTCACAGATGCCTACCGGGTGGAGGTGCCGCTACAGGGACTGGATCCTGGCGCCTATGTCCTGACTGTAGAAGCTCGAGACGACGTGGAGTCGCCGCCGGTCGGTCGAGATGTCGCCTTTACGGTGTTCCGGTAGACCCTGGTTCGGCCGGCGCGGAGACCTGATATCGGCCCCAGGCGTCGGCAAGCGAGAAAGGCGCACAGCGCGCGGTGACGGTTCGCGTGCCACGTTCGGCGAGCAGGTCGTGGCGCCTAAGCTCGATCTCGCACCCCCCGGCGCCCTTGAAGCAGTCGATCTGGGCGCGCGTGTCGTCGCCGTCCTGCCAGACGGTGCAATGGACCGGGTCGTCGATTGGCTCGCACCGCTCGGATGTCGTATAGAAGGAATAGTCGGGAAACGAGCGCACGAGGGCGTTACAGTCGCCGAGCGACGGGAACTCGCCGCGTTGGAAGTCGATCTTGCCCCAGGGCAGCAGGTTGATGAAGACCAGCGCTGGTTCGGGGGGCTCGGCGTCGGCGATGGTCGCCGCTGGTTGTGTCTGCGGGGCGGTCTCGTCAGATGTGCTGGCCGCCGTGCAGGCGGCCAGCGGCACGAGTGACGCAACGCCGAGCGCAGCGAGCCAGACACGCAGGGGACAGCGGGGTCCGGTTTTCATCCTTGCGCAGAGTATATAGGCCTGACTCCGCGGACGTAAGTGCAGCGCTGCCGCGAAGGATGGGCCGGGAACCGGCGACTGCGATACGTCGTCCTAGGATCGATGGATTCCGAGAACGGCGTGTCAGTGGACCGTCGACGGGAGTACAATTCCAGGACGCTCTGGTCATCGACTGCAGGGGAGGCGCCCGAATGGTGAAGAGAATAGCAGGACTGGCGTGCGTGTTCGTGGCGGTGTTGAGTCTGGCCTGCGGTTCCGCGCCGCCGGAGACCGACTCTGTCTCGACCCAGGCGCCGGAGGTTGCCGGGGCGCCCTCCGGAGCGGCACTCGAGCTGTCGGAGCTCGTCGGCCAGATGCGCGACATGGCCTGGGCGGAAGAGGTCGACGCGGCGCAGGCGCTCATCGAAGGTCAGCGCCCGCACCACGACCAGGCGTCGCCCCAGTGGCTACTCGCCGCGTCGTGGCTTGGTCGTGGCGCCAGCTTCGCCGAGCGCTGGGATGTGGCCGAACAGTACGCGAATGAGGCACGAGACGGCAGCATCGCGCTGCTCGATGTGCGGGACCTGGATGCGGACAGCCAGTTAGAGCTGGCGCTGGGTGCCGGGATTGAAGTGCTCGGGCAGGCGCAGGACGCTCGGGGAGATAACCAAGGTGCGGTCGAGTTCTTGCGCGGCGAGCGTGAGCGCTATCGGGGCACCTCGGTCGAGATGCGGATCCAGAAGAATGTCCTGTTGCTCGACCTGGAAGGACAGCCGTTTCCGGTGCTCGATGTCGAACATCAGCTCGGCGCGCCGTTGCCAGCAGCCGATGACCTGACGGGCAAGGTCGTCGTGGCGTATTTCTGGGCCCACTGGTGCCCAGACTGCAAACGGCAGCTGCCGGTTCTCGAGCAGTTGCATGAGGAGTACGGCGACCGCGGTCTCACCATCATCGGACCGACCCAGCTCTGGGGCTATGTGGCTCGCGGCCAGGACGCGACGCCGGAGCAGGAGCTCGAGTTCTTACGGGGCGCCTACCAGGAGCGCTTTCCGATCCCGTCCTGGATGAGCGTGCCAGTGAGCCAGCAGAATTTCCTGGACTTCGGTGTCAGCTCGACACCGACGCTGGTCGTCATCGACCGCGAAGGCATCGTGCGGCTCTACAACCCCGGGGATCTGCCGTACGCCGAGCTGGCGCCCCACATCGAGCAGCTTCTTTAGACGGGGCTTCGCCCCGGACCCCACGCGGGCGTGAATGGGGGGCCTGCAGTCTGTCGCGGAAGTCACGCGGAGCACCGAGACCGGTGATGCGCCCGGCTGACCAGGCGAGACGAGGAAGCATACCCGGCAGTATGCGACCGAGGAACAACGCCGGTAGATGGGATGCAGCGGCGGTCGAATGCCGCGGCGACTTCCGCCACAGCCTGCCAGCCCCACGCCGCGCCCGCGGGGCGCGCATTGTCGCGCGCCGGCCGCCCTCAGACGACAGCGCTTCTGCCTGGGGAAAGAGAAAAAGCCCGTCCGGGTGTTACCCGGACGGGCTTTTGTTTTGTGTGGTTCTGGTGCGGTGTTATCGGACGGTGACCGTCACCATCTCCTGGACGCTGGCGGGGCCGTCTGAGGCCTGTACGCGGAACAGATACTCCCCGGGCTCGGCGAACGTGGCGGTGACCGAGGCCTTGTCTCGGGTCGCCTTCAGCCGAGCGCCAACCGGACCCCGCAGCTGGGTCCAGATGACGTTGACCCCATCGACGCGGTTGCGCGTCGGCCGATGCAGGTTGCGGGTCTGGATCTGCGGGACGTTGAGCGGCAGGGTGGGGCCATCCTCCTGCGGCGCGAAGGTCGGCAACACGCCCTGGCCGCCACCACGGAACTGCCGCGGTGGGGGGATGCCGTCGTCACTGACGCTCGTCCGCAGGGTGAGCGGGCTCCCGACCGACCCGGTGGCCGCGGCGTTCACCGTCAGCGTCGGCGCCTGGTTCGTCGCCAGCACGTCGGGTGAAATGCGATTGTCACCCGGGTTGGGATCGATCTCCCATTCCGGCAGCAGCCATCCGACCGCGCGGTAGGGCTCGTCGTTCACCGTGACCTCCCAGACGAGCTCCCGATCACCCCAGTCGGCCGGTACGGTCACACTGAACATGCGCGAGTGCTCGCGCGGGTAGAAATAGGTCGGCTGGCCCCGGTCCGGTTCGCCCGGAGTCATGTGGTTGTTCGGGCCGACGGGAATCTCAAGCTCCTCGACGTAGTTCCGGTTGAGATACGCGAAGTGGAACTCGAAGGTGCCGTCGTCGTTGGGGGTCCAGCCGTTGAAGAACGGCTGAATCGTCTGCCCCGAGTTGAACCGGAAATGTTCGGGGGCCGCCTGGGCGGCGGCCTGAACGGCCAGCCCCAGGAGCAACACGAGACTCAGCGCCGGAATGCGTTTCAGCGTGCTTGACATCGGTCTTTCTTTCGTCTGGCCGCTAGTTGTCGTTGTCGGTCTTTTCCCGGGCCTCCTGCCGGGCCGCGACCTCGGCTTCGTACTCTTCGTCGGTCATGTCATACCAGCCGATCCAGGCAAACCCCATCTCGTCCATGGTGCGCTGGCCGGCGCCGATCCAGTTGCTCGCGTCGAGGTTCCCGCGGTTGGCGGCGGAATTGTCGAACCAGGTGGAGACATGCAAAATCGTGCCGGCCGGTATGAGCGGCATCGAGTCGGCGGCGTAGTTGTAGTTCATGTGCCAGTTGTAGTCGAAAGCGGCGCAGTTCACCGTCTCGGCCCGGACCGGCTGTGTCGGGTAGATGAACTCGATGCACTGATACGTGCCGAGCATGTGCATGTGCGGCTGGAACATCGTGATCTT
>JASLOY010000253.1 GCA_030745255.1 Vicinamibacterales bacterium | reverse complement strand
CGCGCACGCGCGGCGGCCGATCGCAGCCAATCCCTGGGCCAGCCCAATCGTGGTGGTGGTCTTGCCCTCGCCGGCCGGTGTCGGTGTCATCGCCGAGACCAGAATCAGCCGGCCGGTGGCAGGACGGCGGTCGAGCGCGGCGAGCGAGACCTTGGCCGTCTCGCGCCCCCACGGGATGACGTCATTGGGGTCGAGGCCGAGATCACTGGCGACAGCCGAGATCGATTTCATGTCGTACTGGAGTCAGGCGCCGAAGAATGTGGCGAAGCTGTCGTGCTTCTCCTGTCATCCCTCTCCTGTCTTCTGCCTCCTGACGGGCGACGATCTAAGGCATCACAAATCTGTGGCCGGGCAGCCGTACGGTCAGCACCGGGCACGTTGACGCCCGGACCACCTGTTCGGCCACGCTGCCCAGCAGCAGATGCTCGACCGCGCCACGTCCGTGCGTGCCAATGACGATCAGGTCTGCGGCATGGTCGCGGGCGTAACGCAGTATCTCGACGAACGGCTGTCCGACACGGGCAATTCGCGAAATCGCCACGCGCGGTTCGGCCGCCGTGGCAAGCACCGCCATGCGTGTCTCGGCCGAGAGCTCCAGCTGGTCGATGAGTGACGTGAGCGAATATCCCCAGAGGTCCAGACCGGCCGGGTTTAGCACCGTGGGCTCTACGACGTGAAGCACATGCAGGCTCGCGCCGAACGTTTCGGCCAGCGCCGTCGCGTAGTCGAGGGCGAGGGCCGATGTGTCGCTGAAGTCGGTCGGCGCCAGGATGGTCTGCAGGTCTCGCATGCTGGTTGAGTTTGCAAGTCGGCGGCCAGGCGCGACCAGGGGCTTTCGGGCGAGCCTACATCTTTCTGGCGGGACTGGGGGACATTGTCTCGGGCGACTGCGGAAGATTTCACGATTCGGGTGGAGAGAATCAGGGATGGGCGTGATGTAGGCGAAACAGATGGTCGTGAACAGGCTCGGGGCCAGCACCGTTCTTGCACCTCTTTCTGGTGGGGTCTCGGCGGGCCTGCGGGGCGGGGCCCCAGGAAGCGAGGACTCGACGATGGCCAGCAGACTGAGCGCGATCCTCGACGGCATACATGAGCTCGAGACCCAGATGGAGCGCGAGCTGATCGTCGCGCATGACGAATGGGGGTATCGCTTCGAGAAGAAACGAGTGCACTTCGATCACGACATCCGCCGGCGTCATCGCCGCCTGAGGCGCAATATTCCCCGGTTCCTGCTCGAAGGCAGCAAGCTCAACATGCTGACGGCACCCCTCATCTACTCGCTCCTGCTGCCGTTCGCTGTGCTCGACGCGTGGGTCACCCTCTATCAATGGAGCTGCTTCCCGATCTACGGCATCCTGCGCGTGCCGCGTGCGAGCTTCGTGGTCATCGATCGCCACAAGCTGTCCTACTTGAACGGCATCGAGAAGGTCCACTGCGTGCTCTGCGACTACGCGAATGGTGTGATTGCCTACGTCCGGGAGGTTGCGGCCCGGACCGAGCAGTACTGGTGCCCGATCAAGCATGCGCGGCGCGTCGTCGCCCCGCACACGCACTATCGGCGTTTTCCCGATTACGGTGACGGTGAGGGGTATCACAGGGAGCTGCCCGCGCTACGCCGGGAGCTGGGGAGGCGAGGATCGGAGCCGCCACACGCGGCAGGTTCCGCGACAAAGTCGAAGAATCGTGAGCCAGCGCAAGCGGTCGAGGACGAGGGCTTGGCCGGCCGCACCGGCTCGCTGCCCGTCCGTCCACGCCGGCGGCGTCCGCGGGCATCCACTCGGTCGCCGAGGCGGGACCTGAAAATCTTCTAGCGGCCGGCGCTGGCGGGATGTCCTGTCCGTGTGCGTATAATCGCTGCCGGTGGGCGACGATGCGCCGTGGGCAGAGCGGAATTGTGGGCGTGACCGCCGCCATCATGCTCGTCCTCATCGCGGCGGTCGCTGACATCTTGTCGCGAGAAACAACAGAGATGGAGTGTGTGTGAACGGCGACGGTAATCTGGCGGTGTTCTGCGACTTCGAGAACGTCGCGCTTGGCGTCCGCGACGCCAAGCTGAAGAAGTTCGACATCCGGCCGGTCATCGAACGCCTGCTGCTCAAAGGCAGCATCGTCGCCAAGAAGGCCTACTGCGACTGGGATCGCTACAAGGAATTCAAGGCGACCATGCACGAAGCGGCGTTCGAGATGATCGAGATTCCGCACGCGCGCCAGTCCGGGAAGAACTCGGCCGATATCCGGATGGTAGTCGATGCGCTCGATCTCTGCTACACGAAGGAGCACATCGACACGTTCGTGATCGTGTCGGGCGACTCCGACTTTTCGCCGCTGGTCAGCAAGCTCCGCGAGAACGCCAAGTCGGTAATCGGGGTCGGCGTGAAGAACTCGACGTCGGACCTGCTCATCAACAACTGCGACGAGTTCATCTTCTACGACGACCTGGTCGCCGAGCGCCAGTCGTCCCGCCGGCGTCAGCGTGGCAAGGGACGTGGCAAGAGCGCGACCGCGACGGCGAAGAAACAGGTTGCTCCGGCGCAAGCCCAGGGGGCTGCGGCCACGAAGGAGCCGGCGGCAGACGATTCGGCACAGGAGGCGATCGATCTCGTCGTTCAGACCGCCGAGGCGATCTACGCCGAACGGGGAGACCGGGCGAAGCTCTGGGGATCGATGATCAAACAGACACTGAAGCGTCGCCGTCCAGGATTCAACGAATCCGCCTATGGGTTCGGGTCGTTCAACGACTTGCTCGATGAGGCGCAAGCCCGCGGCCAGCTCGAGCTCGAGCTCGACGAGCGGTCTGGCGGGTACGTCATCGGGAAAATCTTGCGCGACTGAGGTCTATCCATCACCGCTACGTGGGACCGATGTTCGCGTTGAAGCAGTCGTAGACGATCTTCCAGGACCCGTCGGGTTGTCTCCCGTACAGGGTCAGGGCCTTTCCATCCGGCATGTCGTCGATGGTGTCGCCGCCCCTTCGTCATCGACGGATTCGGCGATCGTCTTGATGGCGACCGGACGCTGCAGCTGATCATCGTATGCGGCGTACACCACGCCCATTCCGCCGCGACCCAGCTCGCGTTCGACGAGATAACGTCCAAAGCGTGCTGAAATGGCCACGCGCCCCTCGTGCAGATGGCATTCAGGCTCGACTGCTTCGACCAGCGCGGGTGTGGACACGGATCTTACACACAGTTCGCTCCAAGAGCCGGAACCTGAAGGCCCGTGGTTCGGTAGAATACACGGCAAGACCCTACGGCATCTGGTCAGGTGGACCCAGAGGTGACTCATGCAAGATAGGTCAGTGGTGGGGCGTCGCCCGGTGGTGTGGCTCACCCTGTGTGGCGCCGTTGCCGTCGCCGTCGCCGTTGGCGCGGCGCAGCAGCGTGACCCAGAGCGGGTGCGCCCACCTGGTCTGCCGCGGGTGCCGCTCCCGGATGTACCGCTCATCGTCAACACGCACGAGATCGCCCAGGTCCGCGTGGTCGTGGTGACCGATGGCCTGTCTCATCCCTGGGGGCTCGCTTTTGTGCCCGGTGGCGACATGCTGGTCACCGAGCGTGAAGGGCGCCTTCGGATGATTCGCGGCGGCATACTCGACCCCGAGCCGATCGAGGGGGTGCCCGAGGTGCTCGCGCGGGGGTTGGCCGGCCTGATGGACGTGGCCCTGCATCCGAACTTCGCCGAGAACCGGCTCGTGTATCTCAGCTACACGAGACCGCTTCCAGATGACGCCGCCACGGTCGCGCTGATCCGCGGGCGTCTCGACGGGATGGCGCTGCGGGACGTCGAGGATGTCTTTGTCGCCGAGCCGTTCGGTGGGGCGACCGCGTCGGCACGGATCGCCTTCGCGCCCGATGGTCTGTTGTTCTTGACGGTCGGCGGCTCCTTTGGCACGAACCCGGAAGGCGCGCGGGCCCAGGACCCGAGCAGCCACGCCGGAAAGCTGCTGCGGTTGCGGGACGATGGCAGCGTGCCTGACGACAATCCGTTCGTCGGTCGCGAGGGCTACAAGCCGGAGATTTTCTCGATGGGACATCGCAACCAGCAGGGGTTGGCCATCCATCCGGATACGGCGGCGCCCTGGGCCACCGAACACGCCGTGCAGGGCGGGGACGAGCTCAACGTCATCGAACCGGGGCAGAACTATGGCTGGCCCGTGGTCTCCTATGGGCGGCAATACAACGGGCCTCGGGTGACCGACCGGTTCTGGTCAGACGGCATGGAGGAGCCCCTCGTCTTCTGGGTGCCGTCGATTGCCCCATCCGGCCTGGCCTTCTACACCGGCGACCGGTTCCCGCAGTGGAAGGGCAACCTGTTCGTCGGCTCGCTCGTGACCGGCCGGATCGGCCGCACGGGTCACCTGGAACGGATTGCCTTCAACGACAACGGGGAGGAGCTGGCGAGGGAATGGTTGTTGACCGAGCTCCGTCAGCGGATACGTGACGTGAAGCAGGGTCCGGACGGGCTCCTCTATGTGCTGACAGAGGAGAATCGGGCGGCGCTGCTTCGGCTTGAACCAGTGGAGTGACCGTCAGGTGCTGTGTCGTGCCGTCTCACAGGCTCGTCTGGTTCGTTGACTCATCGTGGGGCTCTCGGGGCTCGACCCTCCCCCCATCGCTCCCTGTTTCGGCGTTCACCGTGGTGCGACCGCCGCCGGCGCCGTGCCTGGCCGGATGCGCTCGGCAGGCTGGGGACGTCGCATGACATCGACGCCAAACGGCCCGGTTCACGCACAGCACCCCCCGGGCAATGACCACGCCGAGGACGTCCCCGGGCTGAGCGACGCGCGGCTGCTGCTCGCAGCCGCGATCAACGGACTCCTGACGGTGGTCCAGGTGATTGGGGGCCTCCTGTCGGGCAGTCTCTCACTGGTCGCCGACGCGCTGCACAACCTGGGTGACGCTGGAGCGCTGCTGATCGCCTGGGCGGCGCGCCGGGTCGGACGCAAGCCGGCAGACCGGTATCAGACATTTGGCTACCGGCGGGTCGAGCTCATCGGGGCGCTGATCAACGCCACGACCCTCAATCTGGTCGGGCTGTATCTCATCTACGAGGCGGTGATGCGCGTGGTCGACCCGCCGCCGGTGGCGGGGTGGACCGTGGTGATCGTCGCCACCGTCGCGTTGGCAGTCGACGTCGTCACCGCGCTGCTCACCTACGCGATGGCCAGGGGCAGCCTGAACGTGAAGGCGTCGTTCGTCCACAATGTGACCGACGCGCTGGGGTCGGTCGCGGTCATCGTGGCCGGCATTCTCATCCTGCGGTATCAGCTGTATCTGGCCGATGTCATCGCGACGTTCTTGATCGCAGGTTACGCCCTCTACCATGGCGTGGTCATCACGCAGCAGGCGAGTCGCATCCTGATGCTCGGGGTGCCGGTGGACATCCATGTGCCGGCGCTCGCCGACGCGCTGCGAGCGGTGGACGGAATCGTCGACGTCCACCACGTGCATGTGTGGGACCTCGACGAGTCGCAGAAGTCGTTCGAGGCGCACATCGTGGTCGAGCGTCAGGATGCGGCGCTGGCCGAGGAGGTCAAACAGCTGGCGCGTGCGGTCCTCGAGCGTCACGGCATTACACACTCGACGCTCGAGTGCGAATATGGTGCCGTCAAGGACGGTTGTCGCGAGGGTGAAGTGGTCACACCGCATTAGATCAACCGGATGCTCGAGACGTCAGAAGTCAGGGGTTGGAAGACAGGTCGTGGGGAAAGGGATGC
>JASLOY010000252.1 GCA_030745255.1 Vicinamibacterales bacterium | reverse complement strand
GATGCCGTTCTCTTCTTTGATGGTGTTCAGGCTGTCTTCGAACTGTTCGTCGGACAGGGAGAGCCCGTTCTCGCGGCCTCGCTGCACAATCAACAGCTCTTCGATCTTGTTGACGATGACCTCCGGGGTGATCTCCTGAATCAGCTGTCGTAGCTCGGCGTCGGACTGGGGCTGGATTCCGCGGGCCCGCAAGGCAGTGATCTGCGCCGCCTCCAGATCAGTTTGCGTGATCAGGCCGTCGTTGATCTTCACCAGAATCCGCTCGAGCACGAGCGCTCCGGGCGTATTCGGGACCAGCGGCTGCGTGCGGGCCAACGGGGCGAGCGCGAGAAAGGCTCCGACCACGGTCAGCCCAGTGACGATCCGCTGGACGCGCTTCAGCATGAGTCCCTCCATAGTTCTACGATTCTATCGTTTCCAGCCCGCGCAACTCCACCAGCACCTCGCCAACCCGAGCGAACAGGTACATTGGCCCCTTGCGGTCGCGCTCGGCACGCTGGACGTCGAGCCGCGAGAAGCCCGCCCGAACCTCTTCGCTGCGAGCCCGGGCGGTCCACCAGGACAGATTCGTGGACGCGCGTCTCGCCTCTGCAGGCTTCTGTAAGTCCGCCGTGAGCATGGCGGGCGGCTTCAGCACCACGTCCGGGCGTCGTTCGACGAACCGGATCAGGCGTGTCGGGTCCACCGTGGTGGTGGCCCTGAACCTTATGACGAGGAGATGTCCATCACGGTCGAGTGTTTCGATCCCGAGCTGGTCGGCCAGCAGCCGAATCCGCCCGTACTCGGCCAGGACCGCCACCGACGGCGGAATCGGGCCATACCGGTCGCACAGCTCGTCGAGCACTGCCGTCAAGTCCGTCTCGCTCCGGGCCGCGGCGACCCGCCGATACACCATCAGCCGCTGATTCGTATCGGGGATGTAGCGCTCGTCGATCTTCAGATCGACGTTCATGTTCACCGCCGCGCGAACGTCGTCCTCGATCTCCTCTCCCTTCAGCTCCCGCACCGTCTGTTCGAGCAGCTTGACGTAGAGGTCGAACCCGACCGATTCGATGTGACCGCTTTGTTCGCCGCCGAGCAGGTTGCCCCCGCCACGGATCTCGAGGTCCAGCGCCGCGATCCGGAACCCGCTCCCCAGATCGCTGAACTCGCGTATCGCGGCCAGACGCTGACGGGCCACCGGCGACAGCGACCTCTCGGGCGGCACCAAGAGGTAGGCATAGGCTCGCCGGTCGGACCGTCCAACCCGGCCCCGCAGCTGGTAGAGCTGCGCGAGCCCGAACCGCTCTGCGTGGTTGACGATAATGGTGTTCGCGTTTGGGATGTCGAGGCCGTTCTCGATAATGGTGGTGGCAAGCAGCACGTCGTACTTGTGCTGCACGAAATCGATCATGCACCGCTCGAGCGCCCCCTCCGGCATCTGACCGTGTGCGACGGCCACGCGCGCCTCGGGCAACAGGCGGGTCAGAAAGTCGCCCATCGCGTAGATCGAGGTCACCCGGCTGTGCAGAAAGAAGACCTGACCGCCCCGCTCGAGCTCCGTGCGGATCGCCCGCGCGATCATCTGCTGGTCAAAGCGGACGACGTTGGTCTGGATGGACTGGCGGTCTTTCGGTGGCGTCTCGATGACCGACATGTCACGGATGCCGACAAGTGACATGTTGAGTGTGCGCGGGATCGGCGTGGCGGTCATCGTCAAGACGTCGACACGGCGACGCATCTGCTTGATTCGCTCCTTGTGCGCCACACCGAATCGTTGCTCCTCGTCGACGACCAAGAGCCCGAGATCGCGAAACGTGACGTCTTTCGAGAGGAGCCTATGCGTTCCCACGATGATGTCCACCTTGCCGGCGAGCAGATCCTCGAGTGTCTGTTTCTGCTCGGCGCGGGTACGGAATCGGCTGATCAGGTCGATCCGGACCGGGAACGCGGCGAAGCGGTCGGTCAAGGTCTTGTGGTGCTGGAAAGCCAGCACGGTGGTCGGCGCCAAAAAGCCGACCTGTTTGCTGTCCATCACCGCCTTGAGTGCCGCTCGCATCGCTACTTCCGTCTTGCCGTAGCCGACGTCCCCGCACAACAGGCGGTCCATCGGCGACGCTGACTCCATGTCGCGCCGGATGTCTGCGACCGCGACCTGCTGGTCGGGGGTGAGCTCGTACTCGAACGCATCGTCGAACTCCCGATGCCAGTGCGTGTCCGGACTGAAAGCGTGCCCAGGCATGGCTTTGCGCGCCGCGTATAGCTTGAGCAGCTCCTCGGCCATGTCTCGCATGGCGCGGCGGACCTTGGTCTTGGTCTTGGCCCAGGATGTGCCGCCAAGCTTGTCCAGGGTAGCCTTCGTGGTACCGGTGTGTTTCTGCAGCAGGTCGAGCTGCTGGACCGGGACAAACAGCTTGTCCTGGCCGGAGTAGCGCAGCTCCATGAATTCATGCTGCTCGAGCCCAACCGGGATCTGCTTCAGCCCGACGAACATACCGACACCGTGGTCCACGTGAACGACGTGGTCGCCGACCTTGAGGTCCCGAAAATCGGACAGGAAGGACCGGGCTGGACCGGTGCGCCGTTCCCGGACCCGTCGCTCTTCGTCGAAGACATCCGGTTCGGCGAAGATCTGCAATCCGGCGTCCGGCAGCCGGAACCCCCGGGTCAGCTGTCCGGTCGCCACGAGCAACGTCGCCCCGTGGGTCTCGTCTGTCGTATCGATCGCGAGCGCCGTCAGGTCGTAGTCGGCCAGCAGCTCGATGACACGCTCAGCTCGCCCCGGTGTACCGGCCACCAACAGCGCGGTCTCGCCGCGCTCGCGGGTGCGGGTGACCTCGGCCACCCAATCCGCCACGCGGCCATGAAATTCCACCACCGGCTGGCAGGACACGTGCTGCACCTCTCGTGCGACGTCCTGGTCTTCCCAGAGCTGCTCCAGGCGGGAGGCCGACTGAAACCATGCTTCCAGCGTCGACCACTCGACGAGCAATTGGTCCGGCGGCAGCACCGGGTCGCCGCGCTCCGCGGCCGCAGCAAATCCGGTAGCCGCCAGCTCCAGCCGTTTCTCGATTGCGGTGCCCGACTCGTCCGACTCCGAGAGATAGATTCGGGAACCCGTCGTGCGCACGACATAGTCGAGCAGCCAGGTCGACCGATCGGCATCGAGACCGAGGATGTCCGAGTCCTGGTCTTCGTCCAGTTCAAACAGCTCGCGTAGCGGTAAGATCTCGGCGCGGTCGAGCGTTTGGGTCGAGCGCTGTGTCGCCGGGTCGAAGCGCCGCAGAGATTCGAGGCAGTCTCCGGCGAACTCGGCTCGAATCGGCTGGTCGTCCCCCGCCGGGAAGAAATCCACGACTCCGCCTCGCACACAGAACTCGCCGTGCGCATCAACCGGGTCCTCCGGCGTGAACCCGGCATCGGCCAGCAGGTCGCCCAGCTCGGGCGGCTCGATCAACGCCCCGAGCTCGAGATGGGCGCCTGCCGCAAGGAGTCGATCGGGCGAGCTCAGACGCGGCAACAGCGCGGCGGCCGCCGCGACCACGACGCGTGGGGAGCCGGCTGCGAGGCCATAGAGAGCGCGCGCCCTCGCGGCGGCCACATCGAAGTGGGGCGCGAGCCCACGATACGGGTCGATCTCATGCGAGGGGAACGGCAACACGCCATGGCGCAGTTCGTGTTCCGACAACCCGGCCATCCCGCCAAGGAAGAAACGGACATCGGCGACCATCTGCTCGACATCGCCGTCTGTGGGCACAACCACCACAACGGGCGCATCGGTGGCCGCCGCGGCCACCGCGAAGCCTTTGGCGGCGGGTGAAAGACCGGAAATCGCGTCGGCGGTGCCAAGGCCTGCCCGGCTGGCCGCCGCCTTGAGCAGCGCGCGCAGAGTGAGTGAGGTTCCAGTCACTGGGATCAGAGGGCGCCCTACGGGAGGCAGAAGTCAGGAGGCAGAAGTCGGGAGAAGCCGGGGGGCTGCGCCAACCAAATCTTGACTCAGCGCTCTCGGGCTCACTTCGGTCTTCCGACCCCAGTCTCAGACCCCTGGTCGCCGGTCTCCAGCGTGTCGTCAGGCTTCTTGAACTGCACATTGCGCGAGAAGCTCCAGGTATGACTGGGCCGGTAGATGCCCACATCCTTGGTTCTGGACTTCACGCGGAATGTGTAGAGCAGGCGGTGATAGTCGTAGGAGAACCCGTCCCGCTTGTGGGCCGCGACATCGACCTTGTAGGTGCCTTCGACGAGTTCGAGCCGATCGATGGCGAACACCACGTCGCTTTCACCCTCGAGCGACTCGGACTCCATCTCCTCGATGTTGGTGTTGGTGCCGTAGCAACAGACTCCGTCGGTGCTGAAGATGCTGATGCCGAAGGCGAAGTCATCGATGGGATGCTCCGCGCTGACGCGCATGCGGATCGTCAAAGGATCGCCTGTGTGAAAGACGTGCGCGGGTCCGTTGTCTCCCTCCAGCGTCACCCTTTCGATCCGTAGTGCGCCCGAGCCCCAGCGCCCCTCTTTCGCCGCGAACATGTCGGCGGGCACTTCGTCGTCGTCGGTCACCTCGGTGTCCGGCTCGTCGGTGGACGCCTCCGCGTCGGCCGCCGCCGCGTCCGGTACGTCCGGCAGGGTTGGCTCGCTGACCGGACCGGGCGACGCCTCGGTGACCGGCGTGTGCTGAGCCTTGGCGTCCTCGGCCGCGAGATGCTGGTCCTCGGCCTGCTCGACGTCAGCGAGATATGTCTGCACGACGCGCTTCGGGTCGCCCGTGGTCCGGCGCTCTCCGGCCTCGATCCAGACCGCCTCGTCGCAAAAGCGCTCGACCATCGATAGCCCGTGGGTGACGAGCAGGATGGTCTTGCCGCGCCGTTTGAACTCGGCAAACTTGTCGAGGCACTTCAGACTGAAGCCCTCGTCTCCCACGGCCAGGACTTCGTCGACGAGCAGAATGTCGGGGTCGACGTTGATCGCCACGGCGAATCCGAGCCGCATGTACATTCCGGAGGAGTAGGTCTTGACCGGCGCGTCGATGAACTCTTCCAGCTCCGCGAACTCCACGATCGCGTCGAACCGACGCATGATCTCGCGTCGCGTAAGGCCCAGCATGATGCCGTTGATGAAGACGTTCTCGCGACCGGAGATTTCGGGGTGAAATCCGGCGCCAAGCTCGATTAGTGCCGATACACGGCCCTCGACCCGGACGGTCCCAATCGTGGGCTTGGTGATACCAGCCACCAGCTTCAGAAGGGTGCTCTTGCCGGACCCGTTGCGCCCGATGACGCCGTATGTTGCTCCCTTCGGCACCTTCAACGATATGCCGCGCAGGGCGCTAAACGTCTGGTCAGGCCGCAAGTGCTTCACGAGGCTGCCGGTCAGCAGCGCGCTCTTCAGGGTGGCGAATTGCCGGCGATGCCCATGGCGCCGGTATACCTTCGTCACGTGGTTGAGCTCGATCGCGGGCATGGTTCGCTAGGAATTCCCGAAGAAGTCGGAAGTCAGAAGGTAGAAGGCAAAAGCGGCTGGATGGCTGCGCCGCTTCCAGAAACGCACTGGCCTCCTGTCTGTTTCGATGCAACGGGCAAGTCCCTGGCATTGAAGACGGCGAAGCCCACCAGCGACCTTATGACTCCTGCCTTCTGACTTCTGACTTCTACCGGGCACTCTCCCTCATACCTCCTCCGCAAACGAATCTCGCAGCCGGTCGAACAGTGCGTAGGCGACCAGGAGCAGTACAACCGACCC
>JASLOY010000251.1 GCA_030745255.1 Vicinamibacterales bacterium | reverse complement strand
GCGCTGTATGACGCCGGTCATATCCGAGACGCGACGTGGAGGGGAAGCTATGGTCAGGTTCGCGTGATTTCGAGAGCGCTTTCTGGTGCGGGGCGCTCGGCTGGCCGGGAAGAGGGCCATTCTGGCCGAAGGTGATGAAGGGGCACCGCCGGAGGAGGTTGCCTCGCCCGGATAGCGCTCTCGAAATCCTGTGAGCCGGCCGACCCAGTCACCCTCGGCGGAGCCACCGGGCGAGGAGATCCAGGCATTCCATTCCTTGCAGCACCGGGCGCCTGCGCCTGCTTGCGATACCCGCCACAACTTGCAGTGAGACGGCGGCGAGGCTTATGCCATCTGCACGACGAGGGCGAACCCGGCAAGAACGCCGACAGGCAGCCCATCGAGCGGCGAACGGCGCCCCCGGGACGACGCCGGCCCGAACGTCTCTCCGGGTGTTCTGCGTGCCGTTGGTGCTGACGCTTGGTCTCGGCCTACTGTCGTTCGTTTCTCGCGTTCAGGCAAACACCACACTGACGTGGTCGTTCTGGGCAGCGGTGGCGGTGCTGCTGGTCTGGCAGGTGGTGCTCTTCCTGCGGCTGCAGGGCGCTTCGGCCGGCCGCTCGTTTCGCACTGTGCTGCGCCTGCAGCATTACCTGCAAGCCGCGCTTCAGGTAATCTTGCTCTCCTACTGGGGCTGGTACTGGCGGCCGGTCTACGACATGGCCTGGCTCATGGTGGCCCAGGTGGCCTTTGCCTACGCCTTCGATATGCTGCTGGCCTGGTCGCGTCGCGACACCTACGTCCTAGGTTTCGGGCCGGTTCCGATCATTCTCAGCATCAATCTGTTCTTGTGGTTCAGGCACGATTGGTTCTACCTCCAGTTCCTGATGATCGCGGTCGGTTTCCTGGGCAAGGAATTCGTCCGGTGGCACCGTGACGGCAAGCTGACGCACATCTTCAACCCGTCCGCGTTCGCGCTGGTGACCTTTTCACTCGTGCTCATCGCCACCAACGCCACCGAGCTGACCTGGGGGCCGGAGATCGCGTCGACGCTAGTCCTTGCGCCGAGGATCTACCTCGTGCTGTTCCTGATCGGCCTGGTCGTCATGTACTACTTTTCGATCACGCTCATCGCCGGTTTCGCGGCGGTCGTGCTGTTCGGGTCGAGCGCGCTGTACGCGGCAGTGACTGGGGTCCCGTATTTCATCGATTCGGAGATTCCAGCTGCGGTGTTTCTTGGTCTGCATCTGCTCGTCACCGATCCGTCCACGTCGCCCAGGACCCCGCTCGGCAAGGCCGTCTTCGGCGTCCTCTACGGCGTGAGTGTCTTTGGTCTTTACGCGCTGCTCGGGGCAATTGGCGCACCGACCTTTTACGACAAGCTCCTGTGTATGCCGCTGTTGAACCTGAGCGTTCGCCGGATCGATGTCTTCGTGCGTTCCGTCCAGGCTCGCCGCATTGTGAGTCGGCGGCGTCTGGACTGGGCGTCCGCTCGCTCCAACCTGGCCTACATGGCAGTCTGGGTCCTGTTCTTTAGTGCAATGGCGGCGCTGGGTCGAACCGACGGCAAGCACACCGGAGACAGTCTGCCGTTCTGGGAACAGGCGTGCGCGGAGGGCCGCCGAAACGGGTGCGAGCGCCTGCTCTCCATCGAGGCGTCATATTGCGGCGACAATTCGGGATGGGCGTGCAACGAGCTGGGCCGGCACTTTTCTGAGGGCACACTCGACACGCCCGACCCCGAGCTAGCGCTGGCCTATTTTTCACGCGCGTGCGAGCTGCGGTTCCAGGCAGCCTGTCTCAATCTGCTGGAACCGGGCGGCGCCACCCGGGCGGACCCGAAGCTCCTGGATCTCCGCCTCCTGCTGCGCGAGCGGAAACAGAACTTGATGGAGATGCCGGAGCGGGATCTGTATGCCCGCGCCTGCGACCACGGCTGGGCGTTTGCGTGCGACATCGTGCCGCCCTCCCCTGTCTCCTGACCGCTTAACCGGAACCTCACTGACAAGCGTCCACCGATCAGCCCGTTCGTTCGCCGGCACTAAGGCGCTGACGCGCTGCGGTCTGTCCGATCAGGTCAACGTCATGTGGGTCATCGCCGCCATGGCATGACGTCGCAGCCGCCGCCGGAAGCTGCTGTGCGATGGTCGTGTCTGGAACCGCCAGAGGTGGGAAACACACCGACAGTCGGAAGACCCGAATCCGACCAACGGAATCAACGCACCGCGGGCCCGCGCGAAGAGATCGGCCCACGCATGCTCGCGGCGAACCGGGTCGTGTGTGTACCAGACCTCCTCGAGGACCGTATGCGCCCTGAGGTAATCGATGTGCCAATGGGGTCGCGGCGCGACCTTCAAGTGGTGAGCGAGCCGAGCAGCAATGCCTCCGGGTCCGAACGCGCTGCCGACATAGACGTAGTACCCCGACTGAAGCCGGAGACACCCGAGCCGCCCGATCTTGGCCACGCCATGCGTCGAACAAGACAGTATCAGCGCATAGGTGCCATGTTGCAGCCCCATCTACCCAAACTTTACTCATCTACGCACTTGTCCATCTACGCAATGACGCGCCCAGCGATGCGATTTACCCGAATGCGACACTCAAGACCGGGACCCGGGGGGCCGTCGAGATCTCGGCAGGACCATATGACACCTGTCATGGGGGGCTTGTTCCCGTGGTGCTAGAGTCAGATTGCGCTTAGCTCGGTGCCCGTGTGTCCTGCCGGTACATCCCCGTGGCCCGTGGGTGCGGGCCCGAGCGGCGTATTTCTTGCGCAGGTGTCTCGAGGCCGGTCGAAGTGGACCGAGGAATCGGCCAGATACTCTGAGGGGTCGCCGGAGCGACAGCGAATCAGGCGGACGTGTCGACCGGCACCAGGAGGTCGAAGGAGGTTTTGATGTCAGCGCGAGCGGGAGTCATTACCTTGTTTGCTACGGTACTGTGTGTCGGATTCTTCCTGGAGGCCCGGCCGGCAGCCCAGGATTCCGGGCTCAACTTCACCATTTCCGGAACGTCGACGGTCCGCCGGTGGTCCTGCCCGGCGACGGGCACGATAGAGATCACGCCTGGCGGCGCGGGCGAAGCGGCGCCCGGTTTCCCCGATGGCGTGGAGACGGTGACCATCACGGTGCCGGTCAACGCGATCGCCTGCGAAGAAGAAGACATGGTCGAGCATCTTCGCGAGGCCCTCAAAGAGCCCGATCACCCGGAGATCAGGTATCAACTCGAGCGTTACACGATGACGGGTAACCGCGCGGCCACGGCGACCGGCGAGATGACCATTGCCGGCGTGACGAAGCCGATCGAGTTCGATGTCACGCTGGTGTCGTCTCCAGACGGCATGCGCAGCGAGGGTGAGACGCAGATCGACATGACCGACTACTCCATCACTCCGCCGGATCTGTGGCTGGGCATGCTGAAGGTCGGAAAGGTCGTGCGGGTCCAGTTCGACGCGCCGTTGGGGCCGTGACAGAGAGGCGCACGCGACACTGCGCCTCGTGACGACATTGCTCAGAAGAGATTGTTAGGCCGCCGGTCGGTCGAGATCCGCCGACCGAGCGAGCAGCAGGAAAGCCTGGGCTTCTTCCTCCTGTCCACTCGCCTGGGCGCAGCGGGAGAGTTGCGTGTAAACCCGCGACTTCCACCCCACCGTCGTTCCGCCGTCCGCCTCCACGTGATCGAGAAACGCGAGGGTTCCCTCCAGGACGCGGCGTGCTGCGTCCCAGCGCTCTTCGCGCGTGTGTTGCTGCGCGGTTCCCAACTGCGCCTGACATTGCCGCTGCACATCGACGGTCTCAATGCCCGCGTACTTGCCGCGTGGCGTCGCTACGATCTGGTGATTGCGGAACTCGCCAAGTGGCAGCTCGAGGGCAAGCATCTCGAAACCGGCCCGGGCGAACTGATCCTGCCACCAAGCCAGAGGCTTCATCGACACGTGCGTGAGGTCGGCGAAAAAATGTGAGGGCTCGGCCGCCGTGGTGTTCTGAACGGTCACGAAGACATGATGTCGGCTCACGCGCCACAGCTCCCGCAGCGCCGGTTCGACGAGCTCGATCGGGACGTGCTCGAGCACCTCAATCGCCACGACGAGATCGAACGTGTCATCGGGAAACGGCAGGTCGGCGATGCTGGCGGCGGCCAGCGCGCGGCCGGTGAGCTCCTGAGAACCGGCGGCAACGGAGTAGTGGGACAGGTCGGTGCCGACACATTCCACACCTCGGCGCCGAAGCTCGCCAACAAGCTCGCCCTTGGCGCACCCGACCTCGAGACAGCTTCCGGGACGGAACACCGCATCGATCGCGTCGGCGTGTCGGGGGATCCAGCTCTTGGCTTCATAGTCGGTGTAGGTGTTCACCCCGGTGTCGGCGCCCCGCTCGAAGTAGTCCTCGCCGAATGCGGCGCCTGAACGGACCCCGACAATATGTGCGCGCTGGGTCTCCATGCGTTCTATCAGCCCGCGGAGACGAGGCGCGTCCTGACACTGGTCGTCCACTTCCAGGGCGCGCCGTACCATCGCCAGCATCAGCTCGCGCCGGCCGGTGCGATAGCAGCACTCAGCCAGCCCGAGATAGGGGCGCGCCGTGGTTGGAAACCGGTCCACGGCCTCGCTGAAGAGCGCCTCCGCCCGGCGGACGTTTCCGTCACGCAGGTAGAACTCGGCCTGCGCGTCCGGCGCGGCAAACAGCATCTCGACCAGCGCGTGCACGCGTGAGGTGAACGCCGGTGTCTCGAACGCCCGCGCCCGCTCGATCGCGCCCTCAGACAGTGCCCGGCGAGCGGTGGCATCGACGATCAGTCCCTGCGTCTGGTCGACGAGGTCGCTGAGGCTCCGACAGGTCAGTCCGTTGTGCCGGTGTTGCACGATTTCGGCGGGCCCGCCGATGTCGGCCACGACCGGCACGGTACCGGCCGCCATCGCCTCCAGCACCGTAATCCCGAAGTGCTCGGCCGACGATGGGGTGTCGGTGAGCCCGGTGCGTTCGAGACCGGTGGCGTGCCAGTAGATCGAGGCGCGGCTGTAGAGGTCCCGCAAGGTATCGAACGGGACGTCCGTGAGAATGTCGATCGGATAGCCGTGAGCCGCTTCTTCGACCCGTTGCAGGTAGTCGGCATGCGCGGGGTCCACCGACCCGGCAAGCGCCAGACGCCACCCCGCCACGCCCCTGTCGCACAAGGTCTTGAAGGCCTCGACCATCAGAAGGTGATTCTTGGTGTTGCCATCGGCCACGTCGAAGAACCGTCCGACGCTGAGGACCAAGGGTTCGGCGGTCCCGCACGAAAAACGGCCGCCCGGGACCGCCGGGGGTGCGACGACGACCCGTTCAGAGCCCCACCGGCGGAGAATCGCCCGGGCCGAGTAGTCGGAGATGGTGAGAATCGCGTCGTAGTCGCGCACGCGGTCGTTGAGCACTTGCGGAAAGAAGACGGCGAGGAGGTTCCGGCGGGCGACCGGTGGCCATGCCCGAAAATGAGAGAGGTTGATCAGCAGGTCGTAGTCGCGCAGCTCCGCCGGTCTTTCGACCGTCCGAAGCGTGAGGTTGGGATGGGCAATATTGAACCCGAAGCCGTTCTCGAGGTGTGCCGGGTCAGGCGCGAGCCGGTTCGGCTCACGCACCAGGTCGACGTCGTATCGGGTGAGTAGCGCCTGAAGCAGCAAGTAGGTGTAGTACTCGCCTCCACCTATTCCCAGGGTGTGGTCCGAGAACAACGCGATACGTGGTTATGTTTCGTTCTGTGTGCAAAACCGCTTGAGAAAGACGAGCGGTCATGGCAAGAGGTTGATTGCTGACATCG
>JASLOY010000250.1 GCA_030745255.1 Vicinamibacterales bacterium | reverse complement strand
GGCGAGGATGTCGGTGAGCAAGGCGTCCTGGGCGCGGATTGTGACGCGGCCGTCGTGCATCGACAGCTCGAGCTCGCTGGCCACGGCCAACGGCGCCGTCAGCGCCACCACGACAGACGCCGCGGCCGCCCGTTCCGCAACCCTCCTGAAAGCTGCGCGGACCATAGTTGGCAGTATACGACGTGCTCGTTTCGAATGACACTCCCCGGCGGTCCAGTCCCTGGCGGTCCACCAAGAGAACAGTGAAGACCCGAGACGCACCGCCGGCGCACCTAGCAGCCCGTGGTGAAAGCCCCGCTGCATTCGACGAGCGCTGCATCCCGCCCGAGCTAGGTTGCTTCTCGGTCAAATACTGCCGGTATTTTCCCTCGTCGCGCCTTGTCAGCCGGACGCATCGCTCGTCTCGTTGCAACGCGCGGTTTCACCACGGGCTGCTGGGCTTCCAAAGCCCAAAGAGCCGCAAGCGCGTCCGAGGCGGATCCCCCTACGCGTCTTGTTTCCCCTGGGCGCGGTGGTGGTCGATGATCATGGCCAGGATTTCCGGCAGCTGGACACGCGGTTCGTAGCCGACTAGCTCTTTCGCTTTCGTGAGGTCTGGCACGCGTCTGGGCATGTCCTCGAACCCGCTCTCGTAGGCCTCGTCGTACGGGACCGTGACGATCTCCGAGTTGCTCGCAGTCATGGTCTTCACCAGCTCGGCCAGCTCGCGAATGGTGATTTCGTGGTTGTTCCCGAGATTGAACACTTCGCCGATCGCGCGTGGCTCGGCGACCAGTGCCATCATGCCTCGCACCACGTCACCGACGTAGCCGAAGCTGCGCGATTGGGTCCCAGTGCCGAAGACCGTGATCGGGTCACCGGCCAGCGCCTGGCGTACGAAGTTCGGAACCACCATGCCGTATCTGCCAGTCTGGCGCGGCCCGACCGTGTTGAACAGTCGCAGCACGATGACTGGTAGCTTGCGCTCTTTCCAGTAGGCGAGGGCAAGAAACTCATCGATCGCCTTGCTGCACGCGTAGGCCCACCGGTGTTGATGTGTGGAGCCCAACACAAGGTCGGCGTCCTCGCCGAACGGGAGCACGGTGCTCTTCCCATAGACCTCCGACGTCGAGGCGACGACCACCAGCTTGCGTTTTTTCGCGGCGTGCTTCAGCACGACTTCCGTGCCGGTCACGTTGGTCTCGATGGTGTGGACCGGCGCCTCGACGATGAGCTGGACGCCCACGGCCGCCGCCAGATGGAACACGACATCGCATCGATCGACGTGCTCCGCCAGCAGCGGCTCATTGGTGATCGTGTCGATGGCGTAGTCGAATCGGGCGTGGGGCTTGAGCGGCTCGATGTTGTCGATCGATCCGGTGGACAGATTGTCGAGGACGAACACATCATGTCCGTCATCGAGCAGCGCCGCGGCAAGGTGGGAGCCGATGAAGCCGGCTCCACCGGTGATCAGTGCTTTCATAAGGCCGTTCCGGTACTGTCTGACTTCTGACTTCCGCCTTCGCCGAGGCTACGGCGGACAGGTCTGACTGCTAACTTCGTGGGCATGTCCTCTAGGTGGCGAACCGGAAGTTTATAACGTCCCCGTCCTGCACCTCGTAGTCCTTACCTTCCAACCGCACTTCTCCGTGCTCGCGGCACGCCGCGATTGAGCCGTCTCTGGCTGTCAGGGCGTCGTAGTGCACCACCTCGGCACGGATGAACCCGCGGGAGATATCGCTGTGAATCTGACCGGCTGCATCCTGCGCGGACATGCCACGCGGCACTGACCAGGCACGACATTCGTCCTTGCCCGTGGTGAAGAACGAGATGTAACCGAGCAGATGATAGCTTGCCCGAATCACCCGGTCGAGTCCGGAGTCGGTCAGCCCGAGGTCGGCCAAAAAAATCGCCCGATCGTCGGCGGCAAGCTCTGCGATTTCCAGCTCGATCTTGGCGCAGACCGGCACCGCCTGGGTGGCTGCGCCGGACAGGAACTCAGATAGCCCGGCCCGCTCGATCGCGCCCGTCGAGTCGGCGACGTCCGTCTCGTCGAGGTTCAAGACGACGAGCACCGGTTTGGCAGAGAGGAAGCTGAAGCCGCGTAGCCTCCGCGTGTCGTCGGTGTCCAGCGAAAGCGCCCGTAGCGGCCGGCCTTCCTCCAAAGCGGTCCGGCACAGGTCAATGACCCGGGCCTCCTCTTCCAGCTCACGGCTCTTCCCCTTCTTGGCGTCCTGACGAATCCGCTCGAGACGTCGCTCGGCCACGCCGAGGTCGGCCAAAATCAGCTCATCCTCCATCTGCGTCGCATCGCGTACCGGGTCCACGCCGCCGGCCGCGTGTGGCACCGTGTCGTCCTCGAACATCCGGAGCACGTGCAGCAGCGCGTCGGCATTGCGGAAGGCGGTGATGTCGATAAGGGAGCGGGTACCGTCGTGTCCGGCGAGCTGGGCAACCTCGATGGTGGCCGGCACACGGCGCTGAGGCTCAAAAAGTTCGGTCAGGCGATCCAGGCGTGGGTCGGGAACCTGGGCGACACCGACGAGCGCTTCTTGACGACCGCCAGTCTGGCCGTGCGGATCGCCCGCTCGACTCAGCAGTCTGAACAGCGTCGATTTTCCGGTCGAAGGGAACCCGATCAGGGCGGCGCGCAGCATGCTCTACCAGGCGGTTGGCGCCGCTTCGCGGCTGTGTCTCGGCTTTGTGCCGGTCGCGAGATTCCCACAACTGCCCACAACGACACCACCGGTGGCGAAGAATAGATGCAAATCATTGATTTGACAGTTTTTGTCTGTTGACACGGAGCCGACCGCCTTTTACTATCGCTGTGGATTTTATTGGAGTCAAGTGGAGAAATAGGGTGCTACGGGGAAATCTTTCGGCCAAGATCGACGACAAGGGGCGCCTGAAGATTCCGACTCTGTTCCGTGCCGCGATTGAAGAGCGATACGGGGCCCAGCTGTTTGTCACCAGCCTGACGGGCGACCTCGTGCTCGTCTACCCGATGCCGGTTTGGATGGAGGTCGAGCGCAAGCTCGCGCAGGTTCCCTCCACGCTTCCTGCCCGCGCAAAATACTTCGACCGGGTCAACTATTTCGGACAACCGGGGGAGTTCGATAAGCAGGGCAGAGTGTCCATTCACGCACGCCTTCGAGACGCGGCGGCGATGGTGGGAGAAGTCGACGTCTTCGGTCAATACGACCACCTCGATATCTGGAATCACGAGCGCTTCACGAAGCGGCTCGACGGCGATCCGTTCACCGACGACGACGCGCGTGCGCTCGCCGATTACGGCATTTGAGCCCCGATGATTCTACACGAGCCGGTTCTGCGGGTGGAGACGGTCGAGCAACTCGCGCCGGCGGAACGAGGGCTCATCGTCGACTGCACCGTCGGGACCGGCGGCCACACCGCGGCCCTGCTCGAAGCCGGAGCGACACGCGTGCTCGGTCTCGACCGGGACGCGGAAGTGCTCCCACTGGCGCGTGAGCGGCTGGCGGTCTGGAAGGACCGCGTGGAGCTGGTTCACGCCGATTATCGGTGTCTCGACGAGGTGCTCGACCGGCGCGGCATCGAACAGATCGACGGCGCGCTCGCCGACCTCGGACATTCTTCGGTCCAGCTCGACGCCGAGGGACGTGGATTCAGCTTTCGACGCGCCGATCCGCTCGACATGCGCATGGATCGGTCACAGGGTCAGACGCTCATCGAGCTGCTCGACGACGTTACGCCCACCACATTGGCGGACGTGATCTTCGAGTACGGCGAGGAGCGGCATTCGCGCCGGATCGCACGGGCAATCGTGGCTGCCCGTGACCGCAGCGACCTGTCGACGACCGCCGATCTCGCCGCTGTCATCCGGCGGTCGGTGCCGTATCGGGGCCGCTCGCGTATCCATCCGGCCACCCGAACGTTCCAGGCGCTTCGGATCTGGGTCAACCACGAGTTGGACGGGCTCGCCGACTTTCTGCGTACGGTGGCGCGGCGTTTGAAGACCGGGACGAGGCTGGCGGTCATCAGCTTTCATTCCCTCGAGGATCGGATCGTGAAGTACACGCTGCGTGAGCTCGAACGGGGTGGCGAGCTCGCCATGCGCGTGCTGACCCGCAAGCCGATTCGCCCCGGGCAGGACGAGGTAGTACGCAATCCCCGAGCACGGTCAGCCAAGCTGCGTGCAGCCGAGAGGGTGTCATGAGTCGACTCGACCTGGACTACGACATCAAACGGGACATACCCAACAACCCGATCGTGCGGGAGATCGATAAGACACGGCAGCGTGAGCTCTGGCGGTCGCTTGCCATCGGGGTCTGTCTCGTGGCGGTGCTGCTGTTTTCGGCCTGGCAACACTATGAGCTCCTTCGCCACGGATATGAGGTCGAGCTCATGGAGCAGGAGCGGGCACGCGAGATCGAGCTGAACCGGCATCTGCGGCTCGAGATCGAGACACTGCGGTCGCCCCGCCTGATCGAGCAGATCGCGACCGAAGAGCTGAACCTCGTGGCACCCACCCCAGCCGAGGCGCACGTCATCGAGCGGCTCGTCCCGGCCGATCCGCCAGACCGCTCGGTGGTCGTGTCACGCGACGCCGGGTCAGAGGGAGGGCAACGGCCGTAGGCCGATCGAGACGACGATGGCAGTGACACGCCACTCTTCGGACCGCTGGCGCGACATCATGCGACGCCGCCTGCTGGTCACCACCGCCGTGATGGCGCTCTGGGGAATCGCGATCGAGGCTCGCCTCGTGCATCTGCAGGTGGTGCGCTACAAGGAGTTCGTCGCGAGCGCCGAGCGCCAGCGTTCGCGCTCGATCGACACCAATCCCAAGCGCGGCGAGATCCTCGACCGGGAAGGCCGGGTCCTGGCCTACAGCGTCGATGCGGACACCGTTGTGGCGTTCCCGGTCGATGTCGACGACCCGGTCGAGACCGCCCGGCAGCTGTGTGATGTGCTCGGGTGCGACTCGGAGCGACGTGACCTCATTGAGACCCGACTCAGTCGGTCTGACCAGTTCGCCCATATACAGCGGCATGTCTCGGTGAGCGCGGCCGGCCGGATACGGGAGCTTGACCTGCAGGGGATCGGGCTCGTCAAGGAGAATCGCCGCTTCTACCCAAACAAGGAGCTGGCGGCTCATCTGATCGGTTACGTCGGGATTGACAACCAGGGGTTGCATGGCCTCGAGTCCAGCTACGATGAGGAAGTCAGCGGCCGGCCGGGCAAGGTGCTGTTCCAGACCGACGCCCACAACCGTGCGTTCAGCCGGGTCGAGCGCCCGCCAACGGCGGGGGCGTCTCTTGAGCTGACCATCGACAAGTACATCCAGTACATCGCCGAGCGGGAGCTGCGCGCCGCGGTACGCGAGCATGGCGCGGCGGGTGGCAGCGTCGTCATCATGGACCCGGCGACCGGTGAGATCCTCGCCCTGGCAAACGAGCCCCAGTTCAATCCCAACGCTTTTTCCCTGTCAGACGCAGACGCCAGACGGAACCGCGCGACACAGGAGGTCTACCAGCCGGGTTCCACTTTCAAGATCGTCACCGCCTCGGCGGCACTCGAGGAGGGGGTGTCTCACCCTGACCAGCCGGTCGACACGAGCCCGGGCGTGGTCTACTTCGACGGCTCTTCCCGCCCAATTCGGGAATTCGGCAACCGCGACTACGGCGTCCTGTCGCTAACAGACATTCTGGTGAAGTCGAGCAACGTCGGCGCCAGCAAGATCGGCGTCGAGCTCGGTCCGGAGAGGCTCGGCCTGTATGTCCGACGGTTCGGTTTCGGGCAGGCAATTTCAGGGGACTTTGTC
>JASLOY010000024.1 GCA_030745255.1 Vicinamibacterales bacterium | reverse complement strand
CGAGCACTCGGATCAGCTCCTCGGCCATGGTGCGGGCCGGGGACGGTTCCGACGCGGCCCAGAAGGCGGCGCGGGCCGTCATGAAGAAGCGCTCCTCCTCGAGGTCCTCGTCGAGCATGTCGAACGCGTCGCGGAGAACCAGCGCCGCCTGGTCCAGATCGGTCCGCGTCTCGAGGTACGCGAGCAGAGCGGTGGGCTCTCGCATCGCGAATGTTCCGAGCACCAGCGCGATTGGCTCGCGCGCGGCATCCGGAGCAGCGATGCCGACATCGAACAGCACCTGCAGCGCATCGGTGTCGCCGGTCGACGCCAGCGCGCCCAGCGCAGACGCCGCCGATCGCACCAGATCTGGCTGGTCACCGGCGGTCGCGGCAAATTGCAGCGATTCGGCCACGAACCGGGCGTGCTGCTCGGGGTCGGCGCCGAGGGACGCCGCCGCCGCCGAGACCATCGGCTCCAGCTCGGCATCCCGGCCCTGAAGCGACGCCACGGTATTCAGCGCGCGCCGATCGCCGATTCGTGTCAGCGCCAGTATCGCGTCGTCCTGCAGCGGCCCGGCTTCGGCGGCAATACGCATCAACGGGTCGAGCGCATACGCCGCCTCATGGTCCCCAAGCGCCTCGATCACGGCGCCCCGAAAGAAGTCCACGCCCCGGTCGATGTCGGCGACCAGGCGCTCCCGCACCTCGGGGTCGGCGTCGTGGGCCGTGAGGGCACGAATGAGCGCCGGCCGGACGAACTCGGAGGTTTCCGTCTCGAGCGCCGCCAGCAGCCGACCCGCCATCGTCGGGTCCGGGTTGTGCTCGAAATATCCGTAGGCGACCGCGCGTAAGCGGTCGTTCGGGTCTGCCACCGCCTCGAGCACCGCTGCATCGGCCTCCCGTCCCCCGAACCCAATCAGGAGGACCAAGGCCCTGAACCGGACATACTCGTCCCCGTGTGAGCTCACGGCCTCGGCCAGCGCCGTTCGGGCCTGCGCTTCGGGCGCCCGGCGCACCAGACCGCTTGCTGCGGTCCGCACGCCGTAGTCGAAGTCGCCCAATTGGCCGATCGCGGTGCTCAGCTCATCGTCGGAGACCGGTATCGGCTGAAGCGCAGCCGCAGGCATGGTGCCCGCGAGCAACACGGCGCTCAGGAGACCGACGGCGAAAATCGCCCCCCCCATCTGAATGTCAGACCTGCCCGTCCGGCAGCTTCAGCGCCATCTGCATGTACGCCTCGGCGTCCTTGGGCCCCGCAACGGGGTAGTCGCCGGTGTAGCAGGCGGTGCAGTAATCACCGCTCTTCGAGCCCTCCGCCCTGCGCAGCCCATCGAGACTCAGATAGGCCATCGTGTCCGATTTCACGAACTCGCGAATCTGGTCCACGCTGTGATTGGCGCCGATCAGCTCGGACCGGCGCGGCGTGTCGATGCCGTAATAGCACGGAGACACCGTCGGGGGGCAGCTGATGCGCATGTGTATCTCGCGCGCCCCGGCCGCCCTGACCATTCCCACGATCTTGCGGCTCGTCGTGCCCCGCACGATCGAGTCGTCGACGAGAATCACCCGCTTGCCTGCGATGATGCTCCGCACCGGATTCAGCTTCACCCGCACCCGGAACCCGCGGATCTCCTGCTGCGGCGCAATGAAGGTCCGGCCCACATAGTGGTTGCGGATTAGCCCCATCCGAATCGGCAGACCCGATTCCTCTGCATAGCCGACCGCGG
Source organism: Vicinamibacterales bacterium (assembly GCA_030745255.1). GTDB lineage: Bacteria > Acidobacteriota > Vicinamibacteria > Vicinamibacterales > UBA8438 > NP936. The sequence continues at coordinate 13,755 of JASLOY010000024.1, read as the reverse complement.
CGCACATGCCCGAGTCTGGAAGCGGCACGACGACGTCGGCATCGGCGGGCGCCTCGCGGGCCAGCAGGCGGCCCAGGTTCGTCCGCACTTCGTTGACGCTCTGCCCGAACACCAGACTATCGGGGCGCGCGAAATAGACATGCTCGAAGATGCAGTGGGACGGCTGCGCCGGGGGGAATGGCCGATACGAGCGCGAACCGCTGCGGCCGATCACGAGCACCTCACCCGGCTCCACATCCCGCACATATTGCGCACCGATCAGGTCGAGGGCACAGGTTTCCGAACAGACCACGGTCGCGTCGCCAAGCCTTCCAACGACCAGCGGACGGAACCCATAGGGATCACGGACCGCGATCAGGTTGTCATTGGTCAGCAGCACCAGCGAGAACGCGCCTTGGACCTGCGCCACGGACTCCACGATGGCATCTTGCGGCGTGGGTGCCTTCGAGCGTGCGTAGAGGTGCAGCACGACCTCGGTGTCGCTGTTGGTTTGAAAGATGTGCCCCTGGCCGACGAGATCGGTGCGCAGCTCCGGCGCGTTGATCAGGTTGCCGTTGTGACACAGGGCAATCTCGCCGTGGACGCAATCGATCAGAATTGGCTGCGCATTGACGATGCGGCTATCACCGGCGGTCGAGTACCGCACGTGCCCGATCGCGGCATCACCGCTGAGCGTCGCCAGTGCGCGTTCGTCGAACGCCTCCGAGACCTGCCCCATGGCGCGCGTCAGGTGCAAGCGTTCGCCGTCGGCCGTAGCAATACCGGCGCTCTCCTGCCCGCGATGCTGCAAGGCATAGAGCCCCAGACGGGTCAGAGCCGGGGCCTCCGGGTGCCCGTAGATGCCGAAGACCCCGCACTGGTCTTTGAACCTGTCGTTGTCCATATCTAGTCGGGGCTGCGCCCCGAACCCCACGCGGCCGCTACGCGGGGACCCCATAGCCCCACTCCGCGACCGCGGGGCGCGCATTCTCGCGCGCCTTCGGCATTCTTCAGCCGGGGCTGCGCCCCGGACCCCGCAGAGTCTACGCCGCGACGTGCTCGAAGTGTCGCGTCAGCCCGCCCATCCACGCCTGCTCCGCCTCGTCCAGGCCGATATCCGCCACGACCTCACCAGCAACCGAAATCGCCAGCCGATCGCCCCCGGTCTGCCCGATGACGGTCGCCGGCACTGACAGCTCGCGAGCGTGCGCGAGCAGCCGGTCACGTTGACCCGACGCCACCGACACGACGACACGCGACGGCGCCTCGCCAAACAGCGCGCAGACCAGGGCGAACCGGTCATCCGCCTCGGCGGGCTCGGCCAGCTCGACCCGGGCGCCGACACCGCCGCCTTCGACGCAACACTCGGCAAGTGTCACGGCGAACCCGCCCTCGGCACAATCGTGCGCCGAGCAGATGAGCCGGCCGCGGGCCGCCTCTACGAGCACCTGCTGCAGCGCTCGCTCCCGGTCGAGGTCGAGCGCCGCCGGGCGGCCGCGAGCCATCCCGTGCGCCACCTTCAGATACTCGCTCCCCCCGAGTGCACCCGCCGGGTCGCCGAGCAGCACGATGTCCAGCCCTTCAGCCGGAAACAGACGTGTCAAGACCTGCGACGCGTCGTCAATCACCCCAACGACCCCGAGCACCGGTGTCGGGTAAATCGCCTCGCCATCGGTCTCGTTGTAGAGACTGACGTTCCCACCGGTAATCGGAATCTCGAGCGCCCGACACGCCTCGGCGATGCCATCAACCGCCTGGGCAAACTGCCACATGATCTCCGGACGCTCCGGGTTGCCGAAGTTCAGACAGTTAGTGGCGCCAATCGGGACGGCACCGGCACAGGCAACGTTGCGCGCCGCCTCGGCCACGGCGAGCCGCCCGCCCTCGGCCGGATCGAGATAGCAGTAGCGGCCGTTGCCATCGACCGAGAAGGCCAGTGCGCGGTCTGTCCCTTTGACCCGCACGACGCCGGCGCCCAGACCCGGCAGCGCCACCGTGTTGGTGCGCACCATGTGGTCGTATTGCCGATAGACCCAGTGCTTGCTGGCAATGACCGGCGCCCCCAGCAGATCGAGCCACGTCCGCGGCAGGTCCACCGGCGCCTTGCAAGCGGCCAGATCGAGCTGCTGCGCCGCCTCGAGATACGCCGGGCGAGTGGTTGGGCGGTCGTAGAGCGGCGCGCGGTCGGCAAGTTGCCGGTTCGGGATGTCGGCCACCACCTCGACGTGGTCACGGATGCGCAGCCGGCCATCGCCGGTCACCTCGCCGATACGCACGGCGTGCAGATCCCACTTCTCGAACACCTGCTCCACTTCCGCTTCGCGGCCTCGCTTGGCCACCAGCAGCATCCGCTCCTGCGACTCCGAGAGCATGATCTCGTAGGGCGTCATACCGGTCTCGCGCTGCGGCACCAGCGACACGTCGATCTCGATACCGACGTCGCCGCGCGCCCCCATCTCACAGGTCGAGCAGGTCAACCCCGCCGCGCCCATGTCCTGAATGCCAACCAGCGCGTCGGTCTTCATCACCTCGAGACAGGCCTCGAGCAGCAGCTTCTCCATGAACGGGTCGCCCACCTGCACCGCCGGCCGGCTGTCGGCCGAGTTTTCGTCGAACTCGGCCGAGGCCATCGTCGCACCATGAATTCCGTCGCGACCGGTCTTGGCCCCGACGTAGTACACGGGATTGCCGGCGCCCGAGGCCAGTCCCATCGCGAGCTTGTCCGCCTCGGCCACACCGAGGCAGAACACGTTCACCAGCGGGTTGCCCGCATAGCTCGGCTCGAAGGCGACCTCACCACCGACCGTCGGGATGCCGATGCTGTTGCCATAGCCGGCGATGCCGGCGACGACGCCGTCGACGAGGTGCCGCGTGGCCGGGTCCTCCAGCGCGCCGAATCGCAGGGAGTTGAGCAGCGCAATCGGGCGCGCGCCCATCGTGAAGATGTCACGAATAATCCCCCCGACACCGGTCGCAGCTCCCTGATACGGCTCGATGAACGACGGGTGGTTGTGCGACTCGATCTTGAACACCGCGGTCAACCCGTCGCCGATGTCGACCGCGCCGGCGTTCTCGCCAGGCCCCTGCACGACACGCGGCCCTTCGGTCGGCAACCGCCGCAGATGCAACCGCGAGCTCTTGTAGCTGCAGTGCTCGGACCACATCACCGAGAAGATTCCCAGCTCGGTAATGGTCGGCTCGCGCCCGAGTATCTCGAGCAGTCGCTGATACTCGTCGGCGCTCAGCCCGTGCGCGTCGATGGTGGATTGATCCATATACTCTACAGAAGTCAGAAGTCAGAAGGCAGAAGGCAGAAGTCAGAAGGCAGAAGGCAGAAGGCAGAAGCTAGCTTGCGCGCTTCGCGAACATCCATTGAACGCCGCCGAGGGCACCCCGGTCTGATTCGACTGCCGTTCTGAATTGAAGCTGGCGTAGCCACCCAGTTTCATTCTGACTTCTACCTTCTGCCTTCTGACTTCCTCGTACTACGTCTCATGCCGCGCCCTTCGCGGCCAGGGCGGAGACGACAGACTCGAGCACCACCAGACCGTCGACGCTGCCCAGGGCAGACTCGCAGGCGCGTTCGGGATGCGGCATCAGACCCACCACGTTTCGGCCGGCATTGCACACCCCGGCGATGCTGGCATGCGACCCGTTCGGGTTCGCCGCCTCTGTCGTCACCCCGTCCGGGGAGCAGTACCGAAAAATCACCTGGCGGTTCGCCTCGAGCGCGGCGATGGTCTCCGGGCCGGCGTGGTAATTGCCCTCACCATGCGCGATCGGCAGCTTCAGGACCTGCCCCTCCGCGCCGCCGCAGGTGAAGGGCGTGTCGGTCTGCTCCACTCGCACATGCACGTGCTGGCAGAGAAACTTCAACCGGCGATTGCGCAGCAGCGCGCCCTCGAGCAACCCCGCCTCGAGCAGCACCTGGAACCCGTTGCAAATGCCGATGACCGGCCCGCCCGCGTCGGCGAACTCGCGCACCCGGGTCATCACTGGCGAGAACCTGGCGATGGCGCCGGTCCTCAGATAGTCGCCATAGGAGAACCCGCCGGGCAGTATCACGACATCGGCGCCAGCCAGATCGGTGTCCTTGTGCCAGATGAACTCCGCCTCCTGCCCCAGGACGTGTTTGGTCGCGTGGTAGGCGTCGTGGTCGCAGTTTGAACCGGGAAACTCGATGACCGCGAATTTCATACTTATGTACTCACAGAATTCAGAAGTCAGAAGGTAGAAGGCAGAAGCTGGCTTGAGCGCTTCGCGAACATCCATTGAACGCTGCCAAGGGCACCCAGACTGATTCGACGGACCTGCTGAGTCGAAGCCGGCGCAGCCAACCAGTTTCATTCTGACTTCTGCCTCCTGACTTCTGACTTCTAGACGTCATTTCCCTCTCCATCCACCTCCACGCGGTAGCTCTCGATGACGGGGTTGGCCAGGAGCTTGTCGGCGACCTCGGACACCAGCGACCGCGCCTCGTCGGCCGTGCCCGCATCGACGTCGAGCTCGAAGTACTTGCCCTGGCGCACGTCCCGCACGCCGGCGTAGCCCATCGACCCCAGCGCGTCGACGATGGTCTTGCCCTGCGGGTCGAACACCGACGGCTTAAGGGTCACGAACACTCTCGTCTTCACTACGTCGCTTACTCCAAGGAGACAGAAGACAGGAGACAGGAGACAGGAGGCGTCATGTCGGATCCTCCAGACTGATCTCTCTGCCCCTTCCGGCGCCAGTTGGGCCGCTCGCCACCACCGGAGCACCGGCCAGCACGCGGTCCACGAGGGGACCGACGTGACGCAGTTGCTGGTCGAGATCGAACGCACGGTCGATGTCGCCGCGCGACAACACGCCCATCACATCCGGGTCTGCGGCAAGCAGCTCCTTGAAGTCGAGCCGCTCCTCATAGGAGCGCATCGCCGCCTGTTGCACCCAGGCGTAGGCCTGCTCCCGCGACACCCCGCGCTGGGCCAGCTCCAGCAGCACCGTACCCGAGAAGACGACGCCACGCGACCGTTCGAGGTTCTCGCGCATCCGGTCGGGGTGCACCACCAGCGTCCGCACGATCCGGGTGAAACGGCGCAGCATGTGGTCGAGCGCAATGAAGCTGTCTGGCACGATGACACGCTCGACCGACGAGTGCGAGATGTCGCGCTCGTGCCACAGCGCGACGTTCTCGAGCGCCGCCATTGCGTTGGCGCGCAGCAGGCGCGCCAGTCCGGTCAGCTGCTCGCAGCCGATTGGGTTCCGTTTGTGGGGCATCGCCGACGACCCCTTCTGCCCCTTGGCGAATCCTTCTTCGACCTCGCCGATTTCCGTCTTTTGAAGCCCGCGCACCTCGAGTGCGAACTTCTCCAGCGACGCGCCGGTAATCGCAATCGCACCGAGCAGCTCGGCGTGCCGGTCCCGCTGTATGACCTGGGACGACACCGGCGCCGGCTCGAGCCCGAGCGCGACGCAGACCTGTTGCTCGATCTCCGGCTCGAGATGGGCATAGGTGCCGACAGCGCCCGAGATCTTGCCCACGCTGACCAGCTCGCGGGCGCGCTCCAAACGCTGTCGGTCGCGACCGAGCTCCGCGTACCACAGGGCCAGCTTCAACCCGAACGTCATCGGCTCGGCATGCACCCCATGGGTGCGCCCGATCATCGGTGTGTCGCGATGCTCGCGAGCCCGTTCGCGCACCGCCTCCAGCAGCCCGTCGAGGTCGCCGAGGATCAGCCCGCACGCCTCGCGCATCTGCAACGCCAGAGCCGTGTCGAGCACATCCGACGAGGTCAGTCCGAAGTGCAGCCAGCGCGCCGACGGTCCGACCTGCTCGGCGACAGCGGTGGTAAATGCGATGACATCGTGCTGGGTGGTCTGTTCGATCTCGTCGATGCGCTCGGCGCGGACGCCCTCGCACGCGGCGATGTCACGCGCGGCGTCCTCGGGAACCAGCCCGGTCGCGGCCATCGCGTTGGTGGCGGCAACCTCCACACGCAACCAGGTGTCATATTTCCGCTGTTCGCCCCAGATGCGACCCATGTCGGGGTGGGTGTAACGGGGAATCATGTCGCCTTGCGTCTTTCTTTCACGCTGTCGAGCTGTCGGACATCCTGCCCATCATCCAAACGGCGGCGCTCCGTCTGGCTACGCCGGCATGAACGGCAACGCCACCTGCGAGTTGGCCGAGGCGCCCGCACGACGTGGCGCCGGCCACGACCCGAGGTCGACCGTTTCCGCCACTCGGTCCTGTCGCGAGACGACGACCCGTACGTCGTCACGACCGCGAGCCTCCAGCGCCTCCCGACAGCTCATCTCCGCAATCTCCGGCACGTTGTTCACCCGGCTCAGGTGCGCCAGCACCAGGCACCGCACCGAGCGCCCCAGATGCTCCCGCACGAACACCGCCAGCGACTCGTTCGACAAGTGGCCGCGTTGGCTCCCAATGCGCTCTTTGGTCGACTGGGGATAGGGCCCGACCTGCAACAGATCGGTCGCATGGTTCGACTCGATCACCAGCAAGCGACAGTCTCTGAACCGCTCCCGGACAAATGGTGTGACCACCCCGATGTCGGTGGCGAACCCGATGGCGCCGTCCGGGGTCTCAATCGCAAACGCCACCGTCTCGGCGTCGGCATCGTGTGACACCTCGAACGGCGTGAACCGAAACCCGCAAATCTCGTTGACCGCGTCGCATCGGAGCTCGCCCCACGACGACACGTTGGCCTCGCCCCATACCTCCTGCGTGGCCGGTGTCGCATGCACCGGCACACCGTGCCGGCGGGAGAACAGCGCCGCGCCGCGGGTATGGTCGCCGTGCGCGTGGGTGATGACAACCGCCCCAACGCTCTCGGGAGGCACCGCGATGCTATCGAGCCGGCGCGCAGCTTCGCGGTAGCTCAGCCCCACATCGATCAGCAAGCGCTGGTCGCCGCGCTCCAGCAGGGTGGCATTCCCCGCGCTCCCGCTGCCCAACACTGTCAGCCGGACTCCGATGACGTCCTCCAAGAATCTTTCGACTGCTGACTTCTGTCTTCTGACTGCTGGAGCATGCGCTCACACCAGCCCGAGCTGGTCATCGCTCAGCCCGAGCTTGTCAACCGGGCCCAGCACCGTAGCCGCCAGCGCACCCGGCGGAAACAGGTCGCGTGCCACCCGCAGCACATCATCCGAGGTCACCTTTTCCACACCCTGCAGCGTGTCGTCCAGCGTGAACTGGCGACCAAAGTAGATCTCCTGGCGCGCCATGTGCGACATCCGGCTCGACGTGCTTTCCAGGTTCAGCACCAGGCTGCCCTTCAGGTGGTCCTTGGTTCGTTGCAGCTCGTCGGCTGAGATCGGTCGATCGCGCAGGTCCTGGAGCTCGGCGACCACGAGGTCGATGACCTCGCGCACCGCCGCGGTATCGCAGCCGGCGTAGACGGTGGCCGCACCGCCATCACAATAGGAGACCAGCCCGCTGCTGACCGCATAGGCGAGCCCACGCTTTTCCCTGATGTTCTGAAACAAGCGGGAGCTCATCGAACCGCCCAGCACGACATTCAACACGTAGCAGACGTAGCGGTCGTCATGCTGCTGGGGGTAGCCGCTTGCTCCCAGCACGATGTGACTCTGTTCGAGCGGCTTGCTGTGCAGCACGAGCCCCGGCACCGCCGTGGGTGCGCTCACCTCGATCTGCTCGCCATCGAGCGGTACGGCGCCGAACGCATCGGTCACCAGGTCGCGAACCGCCGCATGGTCGACGTTGCCCGCCGCGGCAATCACCAAGTTCCTGGCGGTGTAGGCGCCACCGAAGTAGTCGTGGAGCGTGGCGCTGTCGAGATCGTCAACGGTGTCCGGCACTCCCAGTATCGGCCGGCCCAGCGGATGCCCCGACCAGAACCGCTGGGTGAACAGCTCGTGCACCAGATCGTCAGGCGTGTCCTCGACCATCTTGATTTCTTCGAGCACCACCTTCTTCTCGCGCTCGATGTCGCCGGCGTCGAACTTCGGGTGCAGCAGCAGGTCGGACAGCACGGCGACCGCGCGCGGCAGATGCTCGTCGAGCACCTTCACGTAATAGCTGGCACATTCCTTGGCGGTGAACGCGTCGAGCTGCCCACCGATCGAGTCTATTTCCTGGGCGATATCTTCGGCCGACCGCGCCGGCGTGCCCTTGAAGATCATGTGCTCGACGAAGTGCGAAATACCCGAGCGGGTGGCGCTCTCGTGGCGGGAGCCGCGGGTGAGCCAGGCGGCGAAGCTCACCGAGCGAACATCGGGCATCGACTCGGTCAGCAGCCGCAACCCGTTGTCGAACTGCTCGCGAACAATCATCTCGTGAAGCAGCGTGACTGCGGCCCGCCGGAGCCATCCGGCGGACATCGATGTAACTGTTTGCGCAATAAGGAATTACGTGAAGCTAACAAGTAAATAATGATACCACGTGAAGCCGGTCCGCTTCAACTACCTGCCCGGGCCACATGGTACTGTTACGACTGAATGGTCACCGGGAGAACCGACATCGCCGAGCTGGAGCTGACCGAGCTCGAGCACGCAGTGTGTGAGCTCGGGGTCGAGCGGTTCCACGCTCGCCAGATGTATCGCTGGGTCCACAGACGCGGACTGGAGCGCTTCGACGGTATGACCGACCTGTCGGTGACGTTGCGCCGCCAGCTCGAGACGGCGCTGACGCTCACCACGCCCAGAATCGCCGCGCGGGACCAGTCGTCCGATGGCACCGAAAAGTTCCTGTTCAGGCTTGCCGACCAACGGACCATCGAATCGGTGTTCATTCCCGATACGCCGGCGCAGACCTTCTGTGTGTCGACGCAGGTCGGGTGCGCCATGCGCTGCGGCTTCTGTCTGACCGGTCAGATGGGGCTGGTGCGCAACCTGACCGCCGGCGAAATCGCCGGCCAGGTGCGGGTGCTCGCCCGCGAGCTCCACCTGCAGGACCGGCGCTTCAACGTCGTCCTCATGGGCATGGGTGAACCGCTGCACAACTACGAGGCGACGATGAAGGCGCTCCGGATGCTGGCGACGCCCGAGGGGCTGGCCCTCACCCCCAGGCGGGTCACGCTGTCGACCATCGGGATGGCCCCGGCACTGGAGCGGTTGGCGCGCGAGCCCTGGCTCCCCAACCTGGCGGTTTCCCTCCACGCCACGACCGACGCTGTGCGGCACGCGCTGATACCGACCAGCCGGAAGCAGCGGCTGGCTGACCTCGTCGCCGCGTGCCGCCGCTTTCCGTTGAAGCACCGCGACTGCATCACTTTCGAGTATGTGTTGCTCGCCGGCGTCAACGACACCGAGGCGGACGCGCACCGGCTTGTGAAGCTCTTGCGCGGGCTGCGCGCCAAGGTCAACCTGATACCGCTGAACGAAGCGCCCGGCATCCCGTTCTCGCGGCCGCCCGACCTGCACGTGGACCGATTCGCACGCATCCTGGCGTCGGGCAAGATAATCGTCTCGGTGCGCAAGAGTCGCGGCCGCGACATCCGCGCCGCATGCGGTCAGCTCATCGTCGAAGGCGGACCGCACCAGTCGCCAGGTCAGCAAGCCGCCGCGATGGTGCGCTCATAGGACTTAACGGTCGCTCCACAACAGCCGATGTACTGGGTAGCGGGCCCCTGCGCTGGAGCTACCCATGACGACGCCGCGTGACTGTTCCAACTGCAACACGCACCAGAGCATCATGCCCCTCACCGAGCGGTCCAACCCAGATGGCTCGGTAACGGCCTGGTTCGTGTGCTCCTGCTGTCTCGAGATCACGAAAGTCGTCAGCGCGAACACAGTCCTCGATCGACGCGCCGCGTAAGGCGCGTACTCACACCCACCCGAAGATATAATTGGCCGGTTCACAGCCAGTCATGCCTCTGACGCCAGGTACTGCGCTCGGTCCTTACTCCGTCACTGCCAAGATCGGCGAAGGCGGGATGGGCGAGGTATATCGGGCCCGCGACACGAAGCTCGACCGGGACGTCGCGCTCAAGGTGCTGCCGGAAGCGTTCACCTCGGACCCCGACCGGCTGGCGCGGTTCGAGCGTGAAGCGAAAGTGCTCGCTTCGCTGAACCACCCGAACATCGCGAGCATCTACGGCCTCGAAGACTCGGGTGACACGAAGGCGCTGGTCCTGGAGCTCGTCGAGGGGCCGACGCTGGCCGACCGCATCGCGCAGAGCGTGCTGCCCGTCGACGACGCGCTGGCCCTGGCCCGCCAGATCGCCGACGCGCTGGAAGCGGCGCACGAACAGGGCGTCATCCACCGCGACCTGAAGCCAGCTAACATCAAGGTGCGTGAGGACGGCACGGTGAAGGTGCTCGACTTCGGCCTCGCCAAGGCGTTCCAGCCGGACGCGGCGGCCGACCCGAGCCAGTCGATGTCGCCCACCATCTCGCTGACCGCGGCGGCCACGCAGATGGGCATGATCATCGGCACCGCCGCCTACATGGCGCCGGAGCAGGCCAAGGGCAAGACGGTCGACAAGCGGGCCGATGTCTGGGCGTTCGGCTGCGTGCTGTACGAAATGCTCACCGGCCATCGGCCCTTCGCGGGCGACGACGTGTCGGACACGCTCGCCGCGGTGCTGCGGGCGGAAATCGATTGGTCGGCGCTGCCCATAGACGTCCCGTCCAGTGTCGTCCGGCTGCTGCAACGGTGTCTCGAGCGCGACGTGCGGCGGCGTTTGCGGGACATCGGCGAAGCGCGCTTCACCTTCGACGAGCTGTCGACCGCGGCCATCGCCATCCCCCAGCAGCCCGTTCCGGTCGCGATGCCTCAGCGCACGACACGCGACCGGCTCATCGGCGCGGTGGTCGGCACGATCATCGGCGGCCTGCTCGTGGCGGCCGCGCTGACGCGTGGGTCGTTTGGTCGCCCCGATTCAGGCCAATCGGGCAACGCCATGACCCGACGCTTCACGATGACTATGTCGGCGCTCCGGGCCACCGCCAACGGGGGCATCGCCATCTCGCCCGATGGTCAGCGGCTCGTGGTCTCCGGTAGAAACCACGACGGGTCACTCGGCCTGTTCGAACGACCGATGAACGGGTTCGAGATGCAGCCGATCAGAGGAACAGAGCGAGGCAGTCTTCCGTTCTTCTCGCCGGATGGACGATCGGTCGGGTTCCAGAGCGGGACCGAGCTGAATCGGGTGTCGCTCGACGGCGGGATACCGGTGACGGTGGCCGAGCTGCCGACAGAGAGGATCCCCGGCATCGCCTGGACCGACAGCGGTACGTGGATTCTGGGGCAGAGGGAGGGCCCGCTCGTCACGATGCCCGACTCCGGGGGGCCGTCGCAGCCGCTCACGAGGCTCCTGGACGGCGAACGCGGGCACCAGTTTCCCCACCTCCTGCCGGGTGGCGCCGGCCTCCTGTTCACGGTGACGCTGAGCGGCGACGAGACACAGCACGTGGCCGTGCGGGGTCCGGACGCCGATGAGCACCAGCTTCTGTTTCCCGGCTCGTCGCCGGTGCTCGTCGCATCCGGACACCTGGTGTTCAATCGTGAGTTCACGTTGTGGGCGGCGCCCTTCGATGCCGAGCGGCTGACCGTGCTGACCGACCCGGTGCCGGTCGTCGATGGGGTGAACTCGCGCATCGGCGGCTGGGCGGGTTTTTCGACCGCACCCGACGGAACCTTGATCTATGAAACGAGAGACACGCTTCGGTCCAGTGTCGTCTGGTTCGAGCGTGACGGCACGACGACGCCGATCGGCGACGACGAACCGACCATCCATCATGGACTCGCGCTGTCGCCCGACGAGCGCACGCTGGCGGTGACCCGCCATCTCGAGTCGGGCGACGACCAGGTGATGCTGTATGACCTGGAGCGAGGCACGAGCCGTGTGCTGGTAACCGGCATGGACAGCCGGTGGCCGCTCTGGGGAGGCGACACCGGCCTGCTGACCTTCGCGTCGACACGGGGCGGCTCCTGGGACATCTATGACGTGGCGCTCGACAGCGCCGCCGAGCCGGAACCCCTGGTGGCGCTCGACGGACTCCAGATACCGGAGTCCTGGTCTCCCGACCGGCAGACGCTGCTGTTCGGGAGCGACGAACGGGGTCGCACATGGATACGCCGCGCCGACACCGAACCACGTCTCCTCGACGAGCAGCGGCGGCTCGGCCCGGCGATAGCCCCGACTGGAGAGTGGCTGGCGTATGCGTCGGCGGAGACCGGCCAGGAAGAGGTCTACCTGCAGTCGTGGCCTGCCCTGGGTCGACCGGCGCTGGTCTCGACGGATCGGGGCGTCAATCCGCGATGGTCCGCGGACGGCAGGACGTTGTACTACCAGCGTGACGACGGCGTGTACGCCGTCAGCGTCGGACCGGGGCCGGAGCCCGACATCGGCCTGCCGGAACGTATCGCCGCGGCGCGCCCGCCAAGCATCACTGAATCGTCTTTCGACGTGACCGCCGATGGCCGGGTCGTGGCGCTGCTGGCAGAGCAGGACGTCGGCGAGGCGACGCTCAACGTCGTTCTCAACTGGTTCGAGGAGCTGAAGGAGCGGGTGCCGGTGCCCTGAACCTGAATTCACTCACCGGGAACGGAATCGTCGCTTCTGTGGCGTAGGCTTTTCCGCTTTCGCCAGGGCTACGGCGGACAGGCAAGCTAGTGCACCACTGCCCACCGGTGCCAAATCGCCCACACGGTGTCCAATATTAGTGTGGGGCCTTCGGGCCCAGCCGGTTTGGCCCCCCCAAAGGCGAACTCTTTCGCCTCACACTGAGAGCCCGGCTGGGCCGTCTTCTCCCCGCCCATAGCCCCGCCAGCACAGGCCAGCAGATCGGTCCGGGTGCGTGGTCAACCTACCCGTTGAGACGGCTCCAACCAGGAGGAGGCCTACCGGCAGGCGAAGTTCTCCTGCACCCAGTTGGCGGGATCGTCGGCGCCGCCGCCCGGACCGGTATAGACGGCCCGCTGGGGGACGGCACAGATGGGTCGCTCGTTGTCGATCTGCCCACCGGTCTGATGGGTCGCGATCAGAGCGTCCGGCGCGGTGCCGCGCTCGACCCAGTCGACCAGCGGTCGCAACCGGTCCCAGGTGTCCGGCCCGCTCCCACCGCGGCAGTGCCCCATCCCAGGCACCATGAAGAGACGCGCGCGATCGCGGGTGGCCGCCATGTCGCCGTCGAACGTCGTCTCGACCACGTCGTGGTAATACGCCAGCGTCGGCTGCGGCACCACCAGCGCATCGGCCCACCCGTGATACAGCAGCAGCTTGCCGTCGTTGTCGACCAGGAAGCGCGACAGATCCGGATCGGTCGCATCGGTGATCTGACGCATGACGTCACCCTTGCCGTCCGGCACGTCGTTGATGTCGAACTCCCACCACACCCATTCCGGCGGCAGCGCGTCACGATTGGCCGGACGCGACGTGTCGATCAGATTGGCTGGCGCCACACCAGGGTCCGTCTCGTAGAACAGGTAGTTGAGGTGGTCGCCCCCGAGCCCCACAGCGCCGGGGTTGAACCGGTTGCCCGTATAGGGAATGAACAGGCGGGTCCACCCCCGCTCGGAGCCGATCGGCTTGCCGGCGTAGATCGGGCGCTCCTGGCTGTCGTGCGGCCCGGCATGAAAGTCGTGAATCGTCTGCACCTGGGCCGCGGTGAAACAATCGTCGGCGTCGACGTCGCCGGCACACCGCTGGTCGGCCAGATCGCGCCGGGGATCGAAGTCGCAGCTCAACGGGTCGTCGATGACGCTATCCTTGATGCCGTCGTTACGGTCACAGCGCGCGATGACGGCATCGGCCAGCATGTCCATCTTGCGAACGCTGTCGAACCGCCCGTCGCCATCGGTATCGA
>JASLOY010000249.1 GCA_030745255.1 Vicinamibacterales bacterium | reverse complement strand
TGGCCGCGTCGGCCGATGTCATGCTGCGAATGCGGGACGGCAAGACCGAGCGCGTGAGCGCTGATCCCGCGCCTGGGGTGGCCGTGTGACGTTCGTGCTGCGCATGGCCGGACGCGAGTTGCGCGCCTCCTGGCGACGGCTCGCCTTCTTCTTCTTGTGCGTTGCAGTTGGTGTCGGGGCCATCGTGGCCTTGCGCTCCGTCATCCAGAGCGTCGGCGCCGCCATGACGGCCGAGACTCGCGCATTGACGGCCGCCGACATCCTCATCACGTCCGAGCAGCCATGGTCCGACGAGGCGCGGGCGGTCATCGACGAGGCGCTGGCCAGCGAACCGGAGCTCGCCAGGACGTCGTCGATCGAGACTGCCACGATGGCGCGACCGGCGGACGAGACCAAGACGGTCGCGAAGGTCGTCGAGCTGCGCGGTGTGGAGGCGGCGTTTCCGTTCTATGGCGAATTCGTGCTGCAGGATGACGTGCCTTATCGACACGACCTCCTGGCCGGTGGTGGCGCACTGGTGCGCCCGGAGCTGCTCACCCAGCTCGATGTGACGGTCGGCGAGGAGATCGTCATCGGTGAGGGGATGTTCGAGATTCGGGGCGTCATCGTGCGCGAGGCTGGCGGGCAGCTCGGCGCATTCAGCTTTGGCCCGCGCGTGCTCGTCGACCATGACGATTTGCTGGCGACGGGGCTTCTCGGCTTCGGCACGCGCGCGGACCGGCAACTGTTGTTGCGGGTACCGGAGGCGCGCATCGAGCCGCTGGTCGAACGACTTCGGGAGCCCTTGCGCGACCTGTTCATCCGGGTCCGGTCCTACCGGCGGACCGAAGACCGGATTGCCGCAAACATGCGGCGGGCCGAGAACTACCTGAGCTTGATCGGCTTCGTTGTCGTGATACTGGGAGGCATCGGAGTCTGGAGCGTGACCCGGGTCTTCGTCCAGCAGCGGATCCGGAGTGTCGCCATCCTGAAGTGTCTCGGCGCGACGAGCCGACAGGTGCTGGCCATCTACGTGGTGCAGGTCGTGGCGTTGGGGCTGGGGGGATCCTTGCTGGGTGTCGCACTGGCGGGTGGCGCGCTGGCGGCGATACCGGCCTCACTCGTGGGTCAGGCGGCCACGGCGGCCGGGCTGGGGGATCTGGCCTATGGCCTGACCGTGTCGGCGGTGGCGCAAGGGGTGGGTGTAGGGGTCGTCGTGTCGCTGCTGTTCGCATTGGGTCCACTGCTCGAGATGCGAGCCATCAAGCCGCTGGCGCTGCTGCGTTGGGGCATCGTCACGAACCCGGTGCGGGACTGGGTCCAGTTTGCGGCGGTCGCGCTGCTCACGGCCGGGCTCGTCGTCCTGGCGAGCTGGCAGGCGGCGTCGTGGGAGGCCGGGTTCTGGGTGTGTGGCGGGTTCGCGGTCGTGGCGTTCGTCCTGCATCTGGTGGGGCAGGGGCTGGTCAAGGCGATTCAGCCGCTGGGGCAGGAGGCGCGGTTCGCGCTGCGCCACGCCGTGCTCAACCTGGCTCGACCGGGAAACCAGACGCGGGTGGTTTTGTTGGCCGTCGGGCTGGGGAGCTTTTTCATCATCGGGATCCATGCGGTCCAGGCGAACCTGCTCGGTGCGTTTGCACTCGAGCTTGGCGACGACACCCCCGATATGTTTCTCATCGACATCCAGCAGGACCAGGTCGACGGGGTGAGCGCCCTGCTCGACGAGCGCGTTGGAGCGGTCCCCGATCTCCTGCCGGTGTTGCGCGCCCGGGTGACCGGTGTGACGGGGCAACGGACCACGCTCGAGAGCGCCCGGGAGGTGCGGCGGCGCGGTGTCGGACGTGAGTACACGGTCACCTATCGGGATCACCTCGAGGCGAACGAACGGGTCGTGGCGGGTGCCTTCTGGGAGCCGCGTGAGTCTGAACGCGCCGAAGTGTCGGTCGAGGTGAGCGTGCGAGATCGGCTGGACCTGGAGATCGGCGACACGATGCGGTTCGACATCCTGGGCCGGGAGGTGGCGGCCACTGTCTCGAGTGTCCGCATGGTCGAGTGGGACGACTCGCGGAGCGGCGGGTTCATGTTTCTGTTTCGGCCCGGTGTGCTCGAGCAGGCGCCCCACAGTTTCATCGCGTTCATGCAGGGGCCGGCGGAGACCGTGGCGCGCGCTCGGCTGCAGCGGGATCTGGTGGCCGGGTTTCCCAACGTGTCGATCATCGATGGCCTCGAGGTGATTGCAACGGTGCGACGAATTCTCGACTATGTGACGGTCGCCATCACGATTGTGGGAGGTATCGCGCTGCTGAGTGGTGTCCTCATCCTCGTTGGCTCGGTCGCGATGACGAAATTTCAACGTCTCTACGAGACGGCCATCTTCAAGACGTTGGGCGCCACGACCCGGACCATCGTCCTGATGCTGGTGTTCGAGTACGGCACGCTGGGCACGTTGGCCGGCCTGGTCGGTTCGGTGGGCGCCCTGGCGCTGACGTGGGGCCTAACACGGTTCCTGTTGGAGATCACTTGGAATCCGGCGCCATTGACGAACATCGTGGGGTTGGTGATAACGGCGCTCGTCGTCGGCGTGGTGGGTGTGGTAGCAAGTCTCGATGTCTTGAGGAAGAAGCCGCTCAGCACCCTCCGAGCCGAGTGAAGAGAAGGGCGTCGATCTGGTATGATCAACGTTTTGCCGGTAGAAGAGGGAGCCTCGATGGACGTGCCACGCTACAGGGACGCGCTGTTGCACAAGCGCTCGGAGATTCTGGCGGCCGGCGCCGGCGCCAAGCCAATCCAGACAACTGAAGGCACCAGCAGTCGACAGGGAGATTTGGCCGATCAGGCGACGGGCAACAACGAGGTGCACATTCAGCTCAAGCTGAAGCAGACCGACGCCAAGATCCTGCAGGCGATTGAAGAGGCGCTTGGCCGTATCGAACAGGGGATCTACGGGGTGTGCCGGGACTGCGGGGAGCCGGTGGCTGCGGCGCGGCTGAACGCGATCCCCTGGACACGCGTATGCATCACCTGTAAAGAGAAGCAGAGCGCGCGGTAAGCTAGGAGCCCTGGGCTGGGTTCGGTGCACGCGGAGCAGCGGCGATGGACCGACGAGGGCGGCGGGCGGCGGTTGCCCTCGGGAGCAATGTGGGCGACCGGATGTCCCACCTTGGGCATGCGGTTGAGCGGCTTCGCACGGTGCTCTCCGACGTGGTTGTCTCGACCCTGATTGAGACGGTTCCAGAAGACGGCGCCGACGGTCCCCTGTTTCTGAACGGGGCGCTGGTCGGGACGACGCTGGAGACGCCCGAGCAGCTGCTGGCCACGCTGCTGGCGGTCGAGCAGGAGCGGGGGCGTAGGCGACACCGACCAGGTGCAGCGCGCACGCTCGACCTCGACCTCGTGCTCGTCGGGGACCTGACCATTGAGTCGTTGAGGCTCACACTGCCTCATCCACGATTTCGGTCGCGCGCTTTTGTGCTTGGCCCGATGGCGGAGATCGCGCCAGGGCTGGTAGACCCGGTGACCGGCAGGTCGGTAGGCGAGTTGTTCGAAATGCTGAGCGCGCGTCGGGGCTGGTTGGACTCGGGACCTGGAGGACAGGTTCCCGGGGCGTCCATATAGTGCCCGCGGGCGGTTTCCCCCGAGGAGGGGAAGGAGACGATGAGATGAGGAATCGGCTGACCGTGCTGACGGGGTTCGTGATCACCCTGGCCGTGGCGCTGACGGCGCAGACCAATGTTGCCGGGCTGTGGAACATGACGTTCAATACCGACCAGGGCTCGCAGTCCGCTACACTCCAGCTGGAGCAGGATGGCGAAAAGTTGATGGGCTCGATCGACGGCGAACAGGGTGCGCTCGAATTTGAGGGAACCATCTCGGGGAACAAGCTCGAATGGTCCCTCGAGATCGATGCGGGGGGGCAGTTCCTCGAAATCAGTATGAGCGGCACTGTCGATGGTGACGAGATGACGGGCAGCGCCGACTTTGGGGGCTACGGCGGGGGAGACTGGACCGCCAAGCGGGCGCAGTAGCGGACCCGACGAAGGAAACGGGACTCGGGTCAGGTGGCCCGAGCCCCGTCGGACGTGACGTCCCGCGTTCCGGCCGGGAGGCGGTGACCCGACTATCCTGCCTTCTGATACACCAGCCTGAAGCTCTGGTCGCCTCTCGGCGTGCCTCGGGTCGCCTCGATGGTCAGTGTCCGCCCGTCCGAGCTCAGTGTCCGTCGCTCGGTAATGTCGAGCGTGAAATTTCCGCGTCCTGTCTCTATGCTCTGGGTGCCTTTTGTGACCAGCGCCGCACCATCCCAGCTGGCGGTCACCGTGAGCGTGCCCCGCCGCTGCTCGACAGTCGTTTCGCTGCCGTCGAGCGCATACTCAATCGTCTGGCTCTGATCGCCGGTCTGCTGCTCAACGGTCACCATCGACGCGCTCTGGCTGATGACGAGCGTGGCGGCCATCAGGCCGCCGAATCCGCCGCGGCCACGGCCGCGCGCGCCACCGCCGCCCCGTCCACCTCCGCGACCTTGCGGGAGCTCACTGCTGTCGCGGTCGAGATTCCAGGTGCCCGAGAAGTCGGTCCCCTGCGCCATCACGCCCAGCGAGGGTGCGCCAAGGAACACTGCGATCGCCGCCAGCGCCATTATGCGTTTCATCGACAGTTTCCTCGATTGAGGACGCCGGTTTCGAGGCGGCATCCGGTTTCTGTGCTTGCGAGGTTATTCGAAACGGAGCGATTCGATCGGGTCGAGCTGAGCACCCTTCCAGGCGGGATAGAAGCCAAAGACGATGCCGATGACGGCGGCGAAACCGACCGACACGGCAACTGCGTCAGCCGGTACGCTGGTCGGCCATTCGAGGAACTGAGTGAGGCCCTGTGAGATGCCGAACCCCATCCCGACACCGATCAGTCCGCCCACGAGGCTGAGGGCCATCGCCTCGACGAGAAACTGCCACAGCACGTCCTGTCCCTTGGCGCCGACCGCCATCCGCAGGCCTATTTCGCGCGTGCGCTCGGTCACCGACACCAGCATGATGTTCATGATGCCGATACCGCCGACGATGAGCGACACCACGGCGATCGCCAAGGTGAACATGGTCATCGTCTGGGTGGTACTGGTCATCATGCTCATCATGTCGTCCTGCGTGCGCACCATGAAATCGTTATCCTGCCCCGGGATCAGCTCGTGCTCGGCGCGGAGCACCTCCTCGATCTGCGCGGTCGTTTGCTCCATCCGGTCCGCATCGCGTGCCGAGATCGTGATGCCAGAGATGTTGGTGCCGTCCCGCCCGCGGAGCTTGCGCTGCACCGTCGTGTAGGGCGCGAAGATCGTGTCGTCCTGGTCCTCGCCGAAACCTCCAGAGCCCTTCGTGGCCATCACGCCGACGATCTTGAACGACTGGTTCCGGATGCGAATCGTCTGGCCGACCGGGTCGCTTCCCTCACCGAACAGGTTGTCGCGCACCACCGAACCAAGCACCGCCACCTTTGCGGCGCTGTTGACATCGGTCGTGGTGAAGAAGGTCCCGAGCTCGACGTCCCAGTATCGGATCAGCGGCAGCTCGATGTCGCACCCTTCGATGCGCGTCTGCCAGTTCCGCCCGGCAGCGATGACCTGGTCGCGCGTGCCGACACTGGCCGTCAGATACTGCGCGCCCGGCACCTGTTCGCGCAGCGCGGCGACATCCTTCGCTTTGAGACGTGGGGACGTTCCCATGCCGCTACTGACTCCGCCCCGGCTGTAGTTGCCGGCGCGGATCATGATCAGGTTGGTGCCGCCCGATTGGACCTGCTCCTCGATTTGCTGCTGCGCGCCGTTGCCCAGC
>JASLOY010000248.1 GCA_030745255.1 Vicinamibacterales bacterium | reverse complement strand
GCACTCAGTCCTGGAGAAGCGCGGTTTCGGGCTGTCCTTTTCGACTGCCCAGCGCAACGCTCGACGAGGACATCGGCGCTGGGACCGACCCGTCGACGGTGAGCCGCTGCTGCGAGCACGTCCACGACCGACCAAGGAGGCCGGAAGATCACGGTCAATGAAATCCACGTTGTGCGCCTGACGAACGGCCAGATCGTGGAACATGGGGGGTCGAGGACAGTCTCGGGATGATGCAGCAGCTGGGGATCATCGAGACCCCGTAGTCGCGGCTGCCGCAGTCACTACCGCGACCCTTGGTTCGTGCCTCGTGTACCGGCGGCGTTTTCTATTGCACGCGCTCCAGCGAGGATGCCCTCCATCGAGTAGTTCCCTTCGTGACACGCGTACTCGAAGAGCGGCACGTCGGTCCGCCGCATCGGCATCGACGCCGTCCAGGGGCTCATCCACGTCTCCGGATCAGTCACCGTAAAGGTGTACTCGAGCGTGTCCACGTCCACGCGCCTGAAGCGTTCGACCAGTGTCATGTTCGCGGTCGACACCAGCCCCGGCGCCGCGGAGCCGAGGGGGATCCACCGCCGTGTGTCGTTGAAGTTCGCGGTCTCGACGACCAGGGTGTCGCCCTCCCAATGGCCACGGGAGTCGCCCGACCACAGACGGATACCGTCGGTGAGCACAGGACGGCCATCGAGCGGCACGATGCGAGCGGTGTGCACCATCTCGGTGAACACCACGACGTAATCTGGTGTCTGCAGGAGCTGCATGTTCTGGTTGTAGGCGAGCGGTGTGATGGGAGGGCCGGCATTGAACCCCACGATGCACCGATCGGAGGTGTTCAGGTCCGTGTAGGAATCAGCGGCGTGCTCCTCCAGATACGCTCGGCGCTCGTCGGTTCGTCGCTGCCCGACCGGTGACAGCTCCGGATATCTCCCGTTCGGAGGATCCACGATCAGCGACGTGCGGCGAGTTTCGATCGTCGTTGTTCCCCGGTCCATCCAGAAGTTGTTGTAGCCGCCGACGTTGCCGCCGGCCTCCGTTCGCCGGGCGGCCTGTTCCCACAGACGGATGTCACGATCGACCGCCTCTTGTTGGAGGTTTGCCGCTTCCTCGGCGGTCAAGAACTCCTTGTCGCCCAAATCCTCCGGTCGCTGAATGGGGGTGATGGTGCGAAAGTCCCAGATGCCTTGTAGGTCCGGTTGTCCCCATGACGTACGGAGAGCGGTCTGGGCCGCAGCGGGGATGGCCGCCAGCGCCACGACCATGATTGCTGAGAACAACACCGCTGAACATCGATGGCTCATCCGACCCTCCTCCTCGCGCGTGCGACCCTGGTCCATCCACACCAATGATGGACCTGCTCACGGCTGCGCGCAAGATTCTCAGGACGCCATGCGCGGATGAGCGAATGGCCGAAGGTCGCACACTGCGCGAAGACGAGGACGCCGCACTTACAGTCTTCGCTGCCACCGCCGGCTTCGAGCAGGTCGACCATCCGTCGAAGCTCCAGGCCGACGACATCGCTCACATGGTGAAGGCGGTGCTCGAGATGCACGCCCGGGGCTTCACAACTGAGCTGACCGTGTTCGCCACCAACCCGGTCGACTGACCGTTGGGCCGTGCAGGTTTCATCGCTGGACCACTCCCAGGACTTGACGTCGAGCGGCGCCTGTGCGACGTTTCTGTATTCAGACCTGCGCATTTCGAGAGAGTTTGGAACCGCGGTCTCCAAGGAGGATGCAGATGAGCTTTCGTCAGCTCCGTTTATGTGCCGTGCCTGTGATCGCGTTGTTTGCCCTGGCGCTGACGTCCATGGCGGTCGCCGGTCAGTCCGCACCGCGGACGTCGTGGGGTGATCCGGACCTGCAGGGCATCTGGACCTCCTCGGGGGCCACGCCGTTTGAGCGGCCCGCCGCGCAAGCGGGACGGGAGACGCTGACTGACGAGGAGGTCGCGTCGATCCGCGCCTCCACGGCCGCCCGCGACGAAGAGCTGGCGAACAGGGCCGCCCAGCGGACCGAGGCCGGCGGCAACGTTGGCGCGTACAACAATTTCTGGATGGACAGGGGCATGCGGACCAACCGCACGTCAATGGTCGTCGACCCGCCGGACGGTCGGCTTCCGCCGCAGACGCCCGCTGGTGAGCACGCCAGCAGGACCCGGCTCAAGGCTCCCAGAGGCGTGGAGCGGGGCGACACCTGGGAAGACCGTCACATCTGGGAGCGGTGTGTCACCCGCGGCGGCATGCCGAACGCGATGTTCCCACGCTCCTACAACAACAACATGCAGGTGTTCCAGACCCCCGATCACGTGGTGATGCTGATTGAGCAGGTCCACGAGGTGCGTGTAGTGCCGCTGGACGGTCGCGAGCATCCGTCGGACAAGATCGGGCAGTGGAACGGTATTTCCACCGGGCACTTCGAGGGCGACACGCTAGTGGTGGTCACCTCGAATATCGAATCCCGCGTCAGCGCGTTGCAGCCCTGGTCCTTGTTCGACTCGCACGAGGGCTCCGGCGAGGACATGACCCTGATCGAGCGGTTTACCCGCACCGGGCCCGACTCGCTCGAGTACGAGGTGGAGGTCTTCGACCCGCAGATGTACACGCGGTCGTGGACGGTCGCCTATCCGTTCTGGAGTCTGGATGACCTGATGTACGAATATGCCTGCCACGAGGGCAACGAGGGCATGATCGGTATTCTGGCCGGCGGCCGTGCCGAGGACGACGCCAAGTAGGCACTCGCTTCTTCGTGGCGCAGGCCCTCAGGATCGCGATCGCACGGCTGAGGCCGTGCGCCACAACTGGTCGGGGGTGCGCACGTCCGGGTGAACGTTCTCGTCACCCGGGCGTACTGCGTCCCCTTTCCTGGTAACTCTCGAGCAGCGCCGTCAATCGCTCCACCAGCTCCGGATACCGGTCGTAGAGGTTGCGCGTCTCGGCGATGTCGGCGTCCAGGTCATAGAGCTGGATCGGCGGCAGGTTCCGCTGCCGGACCTCTGCGTCATCCAAGTTGCCGTAGCCTCCCGAGCTGGGCGTCAGCTCTAGTTTCCAGCGTCCCTGGCGGATAGAGAACGACCCGTCGCCGGCGTGGTGCACGGTCGCTTCCCTGATCGGCTCGGCGTAGGGTTCACCCAGCAGCGCAGGCAGGATGTCGTAGCTGTCCTCACCGGCATCGGCCGGGAGCTCGTCTCCGAGAATGCTGGCGCAGGTGGCCAGCAGGTCGGTCAGGCACACCGTCTCGCTCGAGCTGGAGCCGGCGGCAATCCTCGCCGGCCATCGGGCCAGGAGCGGGATGCGGTGTCCGCCCTCCCAGATGTCCGACTTGTAGCCGCGGTAGATGTAGCTGGGGAAGTGTCCGAGCTCGTTCATGTCCTCTACGCCGATGTAGGGGGCGCAGCCGTTGTCGGCGGCGAAAATGACGAGCGTGTTCTCCGCCAGCCCATGCCGATCGAGCGCGTCCAGCACCTGCCCCACTGATTCGTCCACCTCGATACAGAAGTCGCCGTAGGCGCCCAGCCGGCTCCGGCCCACATAGGGCGCCGACGGGACAATCGGGATGTGCGGGGCCGTCAGCGACATGCACATGTAGAACGGCGTGTCGGCGGACTGCCGCTCGATGTAATCGACGGTCCGGCGGGTGATGACCGACAGCACCTCTTCGGCGACGAAGTTGGCGTGCGAGGGGCCTGTGTTGTCGGCATAGCGCGCCGGGCGGTAGTCGCGGGTGACGAACAGCAGGTCCTGCGTGGAGGTGCACTCCCCGACGAACCGGTCGTCGTCGATGTAGATGTAGGGGTGCATGTCGAGCGACGCCGAAATGCCGTAGAAGTGGTCGAAGCCGATCGAGAGTGGACCGCTCCGGATGGTGCCGGTCCAGTCGACATCGGCGGTGTAGCTGCGCCGGTCCGCCTCGGCGTGCGGCAGTCGTGTGCCCTGGCCGTCGGTGGTCGGCATGTCCATACCGAGATGCCACTTCCCGATGTGCGCGGTGTTGTAGCCGTGCCGCTTCAGCAGCGACGGCACCGTCAGTCGTTCCGGTTCGATCAGGTGCCGGCTGTAGCCCCACAGCACGCCCCGCTTCACTCGGGTGCGCCAGCAGTAGCGGCCGGTGAGGATGCCGTAGCGAGTCGGCGTGCAGAGCGCCGAGGGGGAGTGGGCGTCCGAGAAGTACGTGCCTTCGCGCCCGATGCGGTCGATGTTCGGGGTCGGTATCTGCGAGTCGGCGTTCAGATACGACAGATCGCCCACGCCCATGTCGTCGGCCAGCACGAACACGATGTTCGGTCTGTCTCGGCGTGCCTGGGCCGCTCGCAGCCGCCGAGGCAGCGCGGCCGAGGCCGTGGCCACGCCGACCGTCTTCAGAAAGTCGCGTCGTCTCATGCTGAGCACCGGAACTAGGGGAGTGGCATCTCCGGACTGTCTTCGGTGCGGGCTCGCTCGAACGCGGGGCGTGGTGTGTCGGACCGCACCTGTTCCAGCCAGTAGACGCCGTCATACGGGGCGCTGTTGCCGCGTGTGCCAAAGAAATCGACATCGCCGTCGCCATCCGCGTCTCGGGCGATGAACTTGTCGTACATGCCGCGCTTGCGCCGCGAGACGTCGTGCCTCGTCCAGGCTCCGGTGCCGTCGCCGCCGGGGTGCTCGAACCAGCCGATGCGTCCCAGGGCGTCGTCCTTGTCGACGTCGCCGTCCCCTTCACGGGGTCCGCGGCTGTAGCTGCCGGCCATCACGTCCAGATCGCCGTCGCCGTCGATGTCGGCCATTTCCATGCCGGTCATGCTGTCTGGCGCGAATGTGCCGATGCGATGCGCGTTCCAGGCATCGTCGATGCGCTCGGGTTGCTCGAGCCAGGCGAGGCCGCCGGTGGCGGCGCCGACGATGTCCAGACGGCCATCCTGATCGAGGTCGGCATACTCGAGATTGAACCCGGCCGCCCGGGCGCCATAGATGCCTATGGCGTGCTCGCGAAAACTGATGCTCCCGCGACTCGTGTTCTCAAAGAACAGCAGCCGGTTCTCGCCGCGGGTGCCGACGACGATGTCCAGATCGCCGTCGCCATCCAGGTCGATCGGCTCGGCGTTCTGCGGCACGCTGTAGTGTCCCAGCTCGATTTCGGTCCAGTTGTCGCCGTTCAGCGGATCCCCGGTCACTTCGTAGAGCGAGACAGGGGTCGATCGCGCGAAGTCCTCCGGCGCTGGCCGCTGCGAACCCTTGTTCGGCGCCGTCACTTCGGGCCGGCCATCACCATCGAAGTCGGCAAAGAACACGCGGATGTAGGACCCGCGACCCTTCGTCATCGGCAGAATGAGACGCGGCCACGGCTCGGTGCGAACCGTGGCGCCAGGGTTCTGCAGGTAGATGAGATGCGCCAGCTCGGCTGCGACGATCACATCGAGGTGCCCATCGCCGTTCACGTCGGCAATGGCGGCATCCTCCGGGGCCGGCGCGTCGGTGCCTTCAGCCAGGGTGATATTGGTCCAGCGGTTCGGGTCGGCCGACCCGAACGCGATCCGGACGTGACCGTCGGTGCCCACGTCGAAGTCCGGGTCGGGCACACTGGAGTCGTACTCGCTGTCAGATTCGTGCACCGAGACGATGTCTTCATACCCATCGCCATCGATGTCCGCCATGACCAGGCCATCGCTGCCGCTCAGGTTGAAGCCGGCTGTCGCCGGCTCGTCGATGATGTGCTCGCGCCAGCTGATGTAGCTGCCGTCTTGGGCTCGCGCCGCTGTCAAGGTGTCGCCGACCGTCGTTTGCGCAAGAGCCGTGTGGGCCCAGAGAGACGCGACACACAGGACCAGGAGCGTGCTGCTTTTCATGAT
>JASLOY010000247.1 GCA_030745255.1 Vicinamibacterales bacterium | reverse complement strand
TCAGAGGGCGTCTTGCACAGGGAGTATGATCACACCAGCTCCATCGGGGCCGGCCACCAGTCCACCCGCAGCACGACGCGACCATGCTCGACTACACGAAACAGACCCTCGCCAACGGGCTCGACGTCGTCGTGCACGAGGACCACCGCTGTCCCATCGTGGCGGTCAACCTCTGGTATCACGTCGGTTCAAAGAATGAGCAGCCTGGTCGGACCGGTCTGGCGCACCTGTTCGAGCATCTGATGTTCGAGGGGTCGGCCCATCATGACAGCGGCTATTTCTCGCCGCTGCAGCAGGCGGGCGCCGCCATCAATGGCTCGACGAGCTGCGACCGCACGAACTATTGGGAGGTCGTGCCCACGAGCGCGCTCGATCTGGCGCTGTGGCTGGAGTCCGACCGGATGGGCTACCTGCTGCCGGCCCTCACCGGCGAAAAGTTCGAGAACCAGCGGGATGTCGTGCTGAATGAGCGCCGGCAGCAGTACGAGAATCGCCCCTATGGCATGGCCCTGATGGCGTTGATGGCCGCGTTGTTTCCGCCCACCCATCCATATCATTGGACGACCATTGGCGAGACGGCCGATCTCGAGGCGGCCACCCTGGATGAAGCACACGCGTTCTTCCGAACCTTCTACCATCCGGGCAACGCGTCGCTGACGCTGGCCGGGGATGTCGAGACCGGACCGGCGCTCGAGCGGGTTCGGCACCACTTCGATGAGATTCCGTCTGGCCCTCCCATCCCTCCGGTCATTGCTGGTGTTGAACAGGTGACACCGGTGACACCGATTTCAGGGGCGCCAGACGATATCCGCCTCGTGCTGGAGGATCGGGTGGAGCTCCCTCGACTTTACCTGGCCTGGCGGACGCCGCAGCTCTTCGCCCAGGGTGATGCGGGGATGGACATACTGGCCGAAATGTTGACCGGTGGGAAGACGTCGCGATTGTATCGCACCCTCGTGCACGAGCGTCGGATCGCCACCGACATCAATGCCGCGCAGGGCTCACGCGAGCTGGCTGGCTGGTTCTGTATAACCGCCACGGCGGCGCCGGGGCACGAAGTGGACGAGCTCGAGCAGGCAGTCAGCGAGGCACTCACGGACCTGGCGACAGCGGGTCCGGACACGCAGGAGATCGAGCGATGTCGGACACAGGTCGAGGCGCAGTTCGTCTATAGCCTCCAGACGGTTGGCGGGTTCAATGGAAGGTCCGACCAGCTGAACGCCTACAACGTCTACACCGGCGACCCCGGGTTCATGGCGCAGGACCGGGCGCGGTATCGGGAGACCACGGCTGATCAGCTGCGGGAACTGGCGGCCACGCAGCTGGCTGCCGGTGACCGGGTCGCGCTGAGCGTCGTTCCACACGGCGCGGCCGATCGAGCGCTCCCCGGGTCGACGGTGGCGAGGGTCTCGTGACGCCCGGCGTCGACCGTTCCCGCGTTCCAGAACCCGGACCTGTGCCGAGCGTGCGGTTTCCGTCGGTGCGCGCGCTCAGGCTGTCCAATGGTCTGGCCGTGAGAACGGTGGAACATCCAGGCCCTCCCCTGGTGACCTTTCTGTTGACGATGCCGGCCGGGTCGGCATCGGACCCGGCTGGCCGAGCGGGTCTTGCCGCGCTGACTGCCGATCTCTTCGACGAGGGGAGTGAGGAACGGACGGCGCTCGAGCTGCATGGCGCGCTCGACCGGATCGGTGCTCGGTTCGGCACCGGGGTCGGAACGGACGCGACGACGGTGTCACTGACGACGCTGAGCCGACATGCGGCCGCGGGTCTTGCGTTGCTCGCCGAGATAGTGGCACGTCCACGCTTCGACGAGGCCGATGTGGATCGCGTGCGCGACCTGCGACGCAGTCGGTTGCGGCAGCTCCGTACGGTGCCCAGCGCGGTGGCCGATCGCGTGTACTTGGAAACCCTCTATCCGGCGCACCCCTATGGCCACCTCAGCCTCGGCACCGATGCTTCGCTCGCCGCGCTGACGGTGGGGCACGTTCGACAGTTTCACCGCGACGCGTATCAGCTTGGGACAGCCACCCTGATTGCCGTCGGGGCGCTGACGCACGATCGGTTCATCGAGGCGGCGGAGCGGGCATTCGGAGAGGTGCCGGTGCGTCCGCCCGACGATGCGGTCGTCATCGACCCGGCCGGTCTCCCGGCGCGCGGGTCACCGTCGGCCAGACTCGTTCTTGTTGACCGGCCGGGCGCCGTCCAGTCGGAGCTGCGCGTGGGTCACGTGGCTGTGGCGAGAGACACGCCCGACTATTATGCGCTGCTGCTGTTGAACATGACCCTTGGTGGGCAATTCGTCAGCCGCCTCAACCTGAGCTTGCGCGAAGAGAAGGGATACACCTATGGTGTGCGTACCGCCTTCGACTGTCGGCGGGCGCCGGGACCATTCGCCATGCAAGGCAGCGTGCAGACGGGTGCCACGGTGGAGGCGTTAGAGGAGATCATCGGCCAGATTGAGGCGATTGGCGGAGATCGCCCCGTCACTGCCGCGGAGCTGGAACTGGCGCGGGCCGCACTGACCCGCGGGTTTGCCCGGGGATTCGAGACCGCGGGGCAGGTGGCACGGGCCGTTGCCCAGCAGGTGCTACACGGGCTTCCCGAGGACTACTATGATCGATTCGTCGCCAACGTGGAGGCGGTCGATGCACCGGCAGTAACGGCGGCGGCGACGGCTCATCTCCACGCCGACCGCGCCGTGGTGGTGGTGGTGGGACCGGCCAATGATATCGCGCTTGGCCTGCGGGTCTTGGGCCTCGGTGAACCGACGCTTGTGGAGGCCTAGAATACCGTTCGAGGAGTCAGAAGTCAGGACACATCCGGTGGGCTTCGCCGCCCTTCGGTGACGACCTGGTGGCTGCGTGATGGAGGAGATCGACAGATGAGAGCCGTGCGGTTCCACGAACACGGCGGGCTGGAGGTGCTTCGCTACGAGGAGGTGCCGGACCCGGTGCCCGCGCCGGGCGAAGTGCTGGTCAAGGTGAAGGCATGCGCGCTCAATCATCTCGACCTGTGGCAGCGACGTGGCATACCGGGTGTGCCTTTGCCGCATTGCCCGGGGAGCGATGTCGCCGGCGAAGTCGTTCGCGGCGAAGCGCCTGGCGTGGCCGAAGGGCAGCGCGTGCTGGTGCAGCCGGGGATCAGCTGCGGGCGCTGTGCCGCCTGTCTTGGCGGCGAGGACAACCTGTGCCGTAGCTTCGGGCTCGTCGGATACCAGTCGGAGGGTGGCTACGCCGAGCTGACCACGGTGCCGGTGGAGAACATCGTCCCGATTCCGGATCGGATCGGCTTCCTCGAGGCGGCCGCCTTCCCGATGACGTTCCTGACCGCTTGGCACATGCTGGTGACCCGGGCCGAGCTTCGACCGGGGGAGACCGTGCTCATTCTCGCGGCCGGCAGCGGCGTAGGACATGCGGCGGTCCAGGTAGCACGTGCACATGGCGCGCGGGTCATTGTCACCGCCGGCTCGGAACAGAAACTCGCGCTGGCCCGAGAGCTCGGGGCGCATAAGGGAATCGACCATTACACGCAGGACATCTCGAAGGAGGTTCGGCGGTTCACCGATCGGCGGGGTGTGGACGTCGTGTTCGAGCATGTCGGGCAGGCCACCTGGGAGCAGTCGATGAAGAGCCTGCGTCGCGGCGGGCGGCTCGTCACCTGTGGCGCGACGGCGGGTCCCAGCGTCTCGATCGACATCCGGCATCTCTTCCAACGGCAGATCTCACTGATCGGGTCCTACATGGGGTCGAAGGGAGAGCTGTTGACGGCGGCCGAGCTGTTCTTCGACGGCAGGTTCAGCCCGGTCGTTGACCGCACCTACCCGCTCGAGGCGGCCGCTGAAGCACAGGGCCGGTTGGAAGATAGCGAACAGTTCGGCAAGGTTGTCCTGGAGGTGTGAGGCCTGTCGGAAAACTTGTAGGTGGGGTCTTCCGTCCAATGTATCGATGCCACTTGTTGCCCCGGCGACGCGCCACGCCAGTCGTGACGAGCGACCGACATTAGGACCATTCCCAGGCCCGCGCGTCCGGGCCAGATGAGGCGTAGCGACCGGTCATGAGTCTTGCCCGGATCGGTATGAGTGTTGCTGGCGTGGTCGGCTTGCTGGCCGCCACGCTGGCCGCCGCGACGATCTGGCTTCTGCTGACCGACCCGGTGACCGTCGCCGACGCGGTCAGCGAACAGGACGTGACCCCCTTCGTCCGGGAGCTTGCCAACGTCATCTATCAGGCACTGTACCGGCTCGTGCGGTATCTCTAGCAGAACGCCCGAGGAGTCAGGAGACAGAAGTCAGGAGTCAGAAGAAGGTCGTGGGCTTCGCCAGCTTCTGATCCAGCGGACCTGCGCGAGTTCGACCGCTACAGCGTCCGGCGCAGGAACTGGACCAGGGCGTAGCCGTCCATCCATTTGAATGGAGCTCTCCCGGTCGTGTAGTGACCGCACGGCAGTACCCTCACATCGTGCCGGACACCGTGCTGCTCGAAGTCGGCGACGAGCCGGCGGGACAACCGAACCGGAAACGACAGATCGTAGCGGGCGTAGACCAGCAGGGCCGGGGTGCCCCGTAGCCGACCGATGTAGGGGTGCGGGCTGATCGGCAGCCACAGACGCCGTAGCTGGTCCAGGTTGATAGCCCCATCGAGCCCGGCGCGGACATGCGCGGTCGACAGCCCTTCCCAAACAACGTCGGCGACGTAGGGCGAGATGTGATTGAGCGCCGCGGCCTTGACGAGCGGCTCGTGCGCCGCGGTGAGCATCGCCAGACAGGACCCGAGGCTCGTGCCCAGTATGCCGATCCGGTCATAGCCCTGCGCGGCCAGCCATGCGATGGCACGGCGGGCGTCGAGCACCGCCTGCCGGTTTACCTGCAACGTGCGGCCGATGTTGGCGCTGATGATGTAGTCGGCTCGCTCCAACTCGGCGGGCATCCTGGCGTCGTGATACGGCAGGCTGAGTCGCAGCGCACTGATACCGACGCGGGACAGAAGCTGGCAGAGCCCGACATGCCCGCCGGGATCGGCGTTCCACTGTGGCAGCACGAGCGTCGCGCGACGTTCATGCGATCGTTGCTCCGCCGGGAAATACCTCGCGTGTACCGTGTTGTTCTCGTCGTGCGGTGTCTCGATGTCGCTGGGGAACGTCAGTCTGTCGTCCTCTATCTCATAGTCGTGGCAGGGCGAGGACGAGAACCACGCAGGGTCTGACAGCGTGCGAGTCGCCCACCGATCAAGGTGACCTGCCGGGTCTGTGGTCTGGTCGGCAGCAGGGTCGACCCATTCGACACCCCACTCGAAGGGGCGCACGACACGGTTGCTGTCGACAGCGACGAGGCGGCGTTCCCAGCTGTGGAAAAATCTGGCGAGCATCGGGGTAATCAGTCGGTCAGCGCCGCCTCGCAGGCCTCGGCTACATCCAGTAGCTGGTCCGTCTGGTGCCGGTGCCCCACCAGTTGCAACGCGCACGGCAGCCCGGCCGTGGTAAGCCCGCACGGAATGGAGATGGCGGGGTGCCCCGTGGCATTGAAGAGTTGTGTCAGCCGCAGCATGATGCTGCGCAGCGACACCGTCTCGCCGCCGATCTCCACGGAGGAGGCCCCGAGGGGCGACGCCGGAATCGCCAGCGATGGCAGCACGAGGGCGTGGCGCCCGGTGAGCGCCGCATCAACGGCTCGCCCCAGCGCCTCACGGCCATGCTGCGCCCGCACGTAGTCTTCCGCCATGACATATCGACCCAGTTCCAGTCGGAGCCGTACCCCCGGCGTATAGTCGGTAGGGCGATCCGCCAGGCTGGTCGCGTGTACCGCCGCCGCCTCCGCAAGGATCAGGTGCAGGTAGATCGTTG
>JASLOY010000246.1 GCA_030745255.1 Vicinamibacterales bacterium | reverse complement strand
GGCGACCGCCACGAGTCAGCTCAAGATCCTGCGTGAGCATCTGGGCGACCTGCCGCTGGCGGCACTTGAGCGGCCAGCGCCGATCGAAGACTTCCGGCGGGCCTTCAGTCACCGGAAGCCGGCGACGGTGAATCGGTATTTGGCGCGCCTCCGCCACATGCTTGGGTGGGCGCAGGCGCGGGGCCTCGTCACGCGGACCCCCTTCAGCCGCTACAGTCTCATCATCAGCACGAAACGAGAAACGCAGCGGAGTCGCCGGGTACATCCGGCCGAGGAGCAGGCCCTCATCGCAGCCTGCGACCAGATCGACGACGCCAAGCATTGGTATGCGGGTCGGGAGCTGAAGCCGCGAATCGAGGCGGCGCTGGACTTGGGGCTGCGCCGTGGTGAAATGTTGGCGCTCCGCAACCGGGATGTCGACTGGGTCAAGCATCGCGCGGTGCTGCGGGGAGCAACGACAAAGAGCGCAATTCTGCGGGCCGTTCCGTTCGACCCGGAGGGTCGGGTTGCGTCATTTCTGGAGAGTCGTAGGTTTCTGGGACCAGACAAGTACCCGCTTGGGCATGTAGACGGCGGCTGGGTCGACTCGTTCCGGACGGCCTGGGAGACGCTCTTACTGCTCGCACACGGCGAAGCCGTGACACGGGACAAACGCCGGGGACGGGTGAACACGGCCGGCCTCGCTGCGATTGACCTGCACTGGCACGACCTTCGGCACGAGGCCGCGTGCCGCTGGCGCGAGAAGGGCTTGGATCTGCGCGAGATTCAGCTTCTGTTGGGGCACTCGTCACTGGCAGTGACCGAGCGGTATCTCAACATCTCGAACGACGAGTTGGCGGACGCGATGGGGAAGAAACTGTGGGGGAGAGGATGAGGACGGGTGCGGTTGTCTACCGGGTCACCGCCACGCAGTTGTCTGCCATTTGTCTACCTGCGGGTTTTCGCGGCGAAATCGGGCCGTCCTGGAACTGGCAGGAGGAGCCCGGTTTTATTGGTGATAAAGAATGGTGCCGAGGGGCAGAATCGAACTGCCGACACCATGATTTTCAGTCATGTGCTCTACCGACTGAGCTACCTCGGCACGCCAGAACGCAGCGAAAGTGGGTGGGGCCGACGAACAGTCACGATATCGCAGGCTGCGGGCGGCACGCAACCACAGAGGGGTGTCGCCGACGGTCGATCCTCGATGTCATCGCGGCGTCGGTCGCCGTCCTCGGAACCGCATCAGGACACGCCAAGGGACGATCAGCGATTCCCTGAATACCCTTCCTGTCAGTTTTGAGGCGCCGTGCTTCCGGCCGACGAACACCACGGGCACCTCGCCGATGGTGCAGCCCAGATGCGCCGCTTCGCACAACGTCTCGACGAGGAACGCGAAGCCTTCGGCGCCAATCAGATCCCAGCGAATTCGCCGCACCGCCGACCGTCGCCAGCAGCGGTAGCCGCTCGTGCAGTCGCGCGCGCCAAGACCGGTCACCGCACGCACGTAGGCGTTGGCACCCCGACTGAGCGCCGCGCGGTAACCGGGAAAGTCGACGAGCCCCGCGCCCTCGGTGTAGCGCGAGCCGATCACCACGTCGTGCTGCTCGGTGGCGGCGATCATGGCGGGCAGGTCCCTGGGGTCGTGGGACAGGTCGGCGTCCATCTGACAGATGATGTCGACGTCTGTGGCGATGGCTTTCGGAAACGCTTCTGCGTAGGACAGCCCGAGCCCACGTGCGCCGGTGCGGTGCACCACTTCGACCCGACCTGGGAACTGCCGTGCGAGGTCGTCAGCGACATCGCCCGTGCCGTCGGTCGAGCGGTCGTCGACGATCATCAGACGCAGGCCGTCGTGTTCGAGGATCCGCGGGGCGAGCAGCGGCAGGTTCGCTGCTTCGTTCAGCGTGGGCAGGATGACGAGCGCCTGCGTCGAGCCGAGGGTGTCTGTGTGGGTCACAGGAAGCGATGCCAGGTGAAGAACAGGACCGCGGCCAGTCCCTGCACGCAGGCGAAGCCGCACACAAGCGTCTGACGTTGCCGGTCGGCCAGCACCAGCGCCAGATACATGAACATTGGAAAGAGCAGGCTCGTCACACGGCCCATTGACAGGAATCCGCCAAACAACAGCGGCGGTCCCACGTTCAGGACCATGAACAGCCCATATTCCGGTCCCAATCGGCTCGTGATCGGCCAGACCAACGCACACGCCAGGATGGCCCCAACGGCGTTGAGTGCCTCGATTGGCTGCGCGGACGTGTACTCGATCACCCCGCGCGCGGTAATCGATTCGAGCGGCGTGACCAGGGTCGGGAATCCGGTGTAGCTTCGGCCCCAGGCGGTGTGAGCCTCCCGCCAGGCGAACGGGTCGCCGGTCAGCGAGTAGATGAATCCCGAGTAGATCAGCACGCCGACCAACGGCATCGCGGCGACCATACCGGCGACCGCGGCGTGACGAATGAGCTCGTTGCGTGTTGCGGCTGCGGTCCGTCGCGCCAGCAGCTGCTGCACCCCGATGACGCCGAGCGGTCCGGCGAGCAGGAACCCGTTCGTGCGGGTCACCCCGGCCAGCAGCCCCCAGGCAGCGGCCGCGACCCATCTTTCGTGTCTGAAATGATAGAAGGCCGCCACCACGGCGAGCAACATCAGCGATTCTGAGTAGGCAGCGCTGAAAAAGACCGCAAAGGGGTAGGCGGCGAGCAAGAGCAAGGCGGCGCGTGTGGCCTGTTCGTCAAGATGCTCTCGGGCCAGCCGGTAGAGCCAGACCATGCCCCAGGCGAAGGCCAGGAGCGAGACGAGTAGCGCCGAACCGAGAAACCGTTGCTGGAGCCGGAGCATCGCCATGCGGGGCGGCCGGTCGAAAGGCTGGCGAAAGATCGACTGGGCGCCCAGCAACGTCGCGACACCCTCGGTCAGCAATGGATAGGCGGGAAAGAAGGCGACGTTCTGCTGCCCTTCGTCCTCGGCCGACCACTGATAGCCTTCCATCGCGATGTTGAGATACCACCCCGTGTCCCAGCGCAGCGCCAGGTTCACCGCCTCGTTGTCCGACACCCGAATCGGCGGCGCCCCTTCGGGGAACCCAATCGAGACGACGGCGAGGTAGCCGACCAGCAGCACCGCCAAGCGCGTGACGACCACGATGGGCCAGACCGTCTGAAACGCCTCGGTGCGCCATCCGGTGCGCAGCCCGGCCCAGACCCGCTGATACACGGGCGGTGACGCCGCCAGGTAGTGTCGGAGACCGGCGATGGCCCCAAGCAGCAGCAATGCGCGCCAGGGCTCGCCAACCGACAGCACGTCACCCAGACGCAGCGAGCCGAAGATACCGACATGCACGACCAGCACGCTCAGGACGAGGGTGATGATGTCGGCAGCTCGGACCCAGTGGGGAAGAGATGGCTCAGGCGTATCGGCGGTGTTCACGACGGTGTCGCGCGTGTTGATGGCCAACGAGCTGGTGACGGGACCACAGGCGAACCGGGCCGGACAGGTTGGTCCATATTGTAGCCTGTCACCCGGAGACTGGCACGTCGGCGTGCGTCGCTCTTGGCTCGGGCGGCGGGCTGTGCCAGACTGCTGAGACACGTTGTATGAATCGGTCTGAGTGTGGCCGCTGGAAGTGGTGGTTCCGACGGGAGAGGGCAGACATGATGAGACGGATCGGCATGCTGACGCTGGTGGTTGCGCTCTGTGGCACGAGCTCGGCGGCGCAGGAAGTCCCGGTCGAGGAAGTTGTGCTCGACAACGGTATGACGATCCTGCTGCTGCCACGACCTGGTGATCCGAATGTGGCTGTCGGGTGGGTGGCCAAGGTCGGTTCGGTCTATGAGCGTCCGGGCATCACCGGGGTGGCCCATCTGTTCGAGCACATGATGTTCAAGGGCACCGCCACGATCGGCACCCGAAACATCGAGCAGGACCTCCAGCTCATCGCCGAGCTCGACCGGGTGAAGGCGGAGATCCGGGTCGAGGAGGCGACGTTGCTCGAGGCGCACCGGCTCGGGCAAATCGAGGACCCGGACGATCCAGCCCTCCGGAGCGCCCGGCATCAGGATCTGATCGGGCAATTCGACACGCTACTCGCGGAGCAAAGCGAGTTGATCATCAAAGAGGACTTCAGCCGCACCTATTCCGGGCAGGGCGCGTCGGGCATGAACGCCGGGACCAGCTACGACTACACGATCTATTTCGTCAACGTGCCGGCCAACAAGCTCGAGCTCTGGTTCTGGATGGAGTCGGATCGATTGCTGAACCCGGTCTTCCGTGAGTTCTACTCGGAACGCGAGGTCGTGCACGAGGAACGCCGGTTGCGCACCGACAGTACGCCGACCGGCAAGTTCCAGGAACAGTTCGATGCACTCTTTTGGCAGTCGTCGCCCTATAGCTGGCCGATCGTCGGCTGGCCGAGCGATCTCGAGGGGATTACCCGCGAGGAGGCACTGGCCTTTTTTGGCACCTACTACGCGCCCAACAATCTGACTGCGGCACTGGTGGGCGACTTCGATCCGGCGGAAGCGAAGGCGCTCGGCGAGCGCTACTTTGGACGGCTCGAGCGAAGTGAGCGCCCGGCGCCGAAGCCGCGGACGCGCGAGATGCCGCAGCTCGGCGAAAAGCGGATGACCGCCTACGCCGAGACGAATCCACAGGTCAACATCCGGTATCACTCGGTTCCGGATGGGCATGTCGATGAGCCGCCGCTCGTCGTGTTGGGGCAGCTGCTGAACGGGCGGACCGGTCGGTTGTATCAGGCCCTGGTCGAGGATCAGCAGGTGGCCACCAACGCATCGGGCGGCCAGTCCGGCCAGAAGTTCGAAGGGATGTTCTCGTTGGGCGGCACGGCGAAGGAGGGGCGCACGCCGGAGGAGGTCGAGCAGGCTCTCTACGTGGAGATCGAGCGGCTGAAAACCGAGCCGGTGGGGGAGCGCGAGCTGCAGAAGGTGAAGAATCAGAACGCCGCATCGAACTTTCGTGGACTGCGGTCCAACTTCGGGTTGATGAACCAGCTGCTGGTGCGGGAGGCCTGGCGGGGCTGGGAGACGATCAACACCGACCCGGCGCTCTACGAGGCGGTGACCGCCGATGACATCATGCGGGTGGCCAACACTTACTTCGAACCTGAGAACCGGGCAGTGGCCATTTACTACCGGAAGGAGTCTGACGAGCCGCCCGATCCGCGTCTGGCCGGACTCGACGACCAGGAGCGGCAACAGGTCAGCCAGATGATGACGATGATCGGGCAGATGAACGCCGAACAGATCGGGCAGGTCATGGCCCAGCTCGAGCAGATGGCTGCTCAGGCGCCGCCTGAGAACCAGGACATGGTCGCGGTGCTGCTCGAGATAGTGCGTGAGCGGCAGGCTGCTGCCGGGGGGGGACGATGAGACCGCACACCGGACCAGTCGTCGCGGTGCTCACGCTGTGTCTGTCTTTGGTGGTGGGGGGTGACGTATCCGCGCAATTGATACCGGCGCATCCGAACGACCTGACCTACGAGCTGCTCGATTTCACGCCACCGGAGGCCGTCGACCATCGACACGTATTGCCGAACGGCGTCGTCGCATTCGTCGTCGAGGATCACGAGCTCCCCCTGGTCTCGATATCGTTGCTGATTCGTACCGGCAGTTATCTCGACCCACCGGACAAGATCGGGCTGGCGGGTCTGACGGGCAGCCAGATGCGCGCCGGAGGCACCTCGACGATGAGCGCGGCCGATTTCGATGAAGAGGCGGCGTTTCTTGCCGCGAGCATCGGGAGCAACATCGGGGCGACCAGTGGCAGTGCGAGCCTGAACTGTCTGACCAAGGACCTGGACACTTGTCTGGATCTCTTTTTCGACATGTTGCGGAACCCTGGATTCGACGAAGA
>JASLOY010000245.1 GCA_030745255.1 Vicinamibacterales bacterium | reverse complement strand
GGCGCAAAGCCCACCCCATCCACCGCAAGACCCTCGAGATTGTGACAGGTGAGGCAATCACGACTGAACCCCTCGTGCGGCATCACCGGCGGCGCGCCATCGTGGGCGCGGCGATCCGCGCGCACAGTCGCAGCGGTCTTCACCACGGCCGCCCGATCAGACACTGATACCGCGGTTGACGACTCGCAGGCGACCGAACTGAGCGCCGCCATCGCGATACAGGCGACCTCGAGCCTCACAGCCGCTCCACCCGGACCGCGCACTTCTTGTAGTCCGGCTCCTTGCTGATGTTGTCCATCGCGTCCAGCGTCACCAGGTTGACCAGGATGCTTTCGTCGAAAAACGGCACGAACAGGGACCCGCGGGGGGGCCGGCCACGGCCGTCCACCTCGGCCGGCAGCTCGACACGCCCGCGCCGTCCGACCAGGCGCACACGGTCGCCGGTTGAGATCCCCAGCTCTCGCGCATCGGCGCCGTTCAGCTCGACATAGGCGTCGGGCAACGCCTGGTAGAGCTGCTCGACCCGGCGCGTCATCGAGCCGCTGTGCCAGTGCTCGAGCGCGCGGCCGGTGGTCAGCCAGAACGGAAACTCGTCGTCCGGCGTCTCGGCCGGCGGATGCCAGGGGCGCAGCCACACTGCCGCCCGTTCGCCGTAGCCGGTCGCCTTGTAGAAATGCACGCCCTCGGTCTTACGGACATACGGGTCAAACGCGGCGGCATAGCGGTATCGGGTCTCCCGCCCGTCGACCACCGGCCAGATCAGGCCGCGCGTCTCCCGCAGTTGCTGATACGACGCCAAGTCCTTGCCGGCGCCGAGTGTGAACTCCCGGTACTCCTCATACATCGGTTCGTGCCAGTCATCGTCAGGCCACGGGAAGAGGTTGTCGTACCCCATGCGGCGCGCCACCTGGATAATCTGCCACGCGTCTTCACGCGCCTCCCCCGGTGGCTCGACCACCTGATTCCACTGCTGGGTCCGGCGCTCCGAGTTGCCGAACACCCCCTCGCGTTCGACCCAGCCGGCCGATGGCAGCACCAGGTCCGCCATGTCGGTCGTCGGCGTCGGATAAATGTCGCTCACGACGATGAACCGGCCGTCACCTGGCGAGCGTGTGAACCGGCCCAGGTTCGGCAACGTGACCCACGGATTGGTGCATTGGATCCAGAGCGTCGTCAGATCGCCGCGAGCCAGCGCGCGGAACATGTCGACGGTGTGATACCCGGGCGTGGCCGGAATCGTGTCCGCTGGCAACCCCCAGACCGCCTCCGCCCGGGCCCGGTGCTCAGGATTGGTAACCACCATGTCGGCCGGCAACCGGTTGGCGAGCGTCCCGACCTCACGCACCGTGCCACACGCCGACGGTTGTCCGGTCAGACTGAACGGGTTGGCTCCAGGGCGGCCGATCTTGCCGGTCAGCAGGTGCAGGTCGGTGATGAGGTTGTTCATCCAGGTGCCGCGGACATGTTGGTTTACGCCCATGCACCAGAGACTGACCGTACCGCGATTGGCGTCGCCATAGAGATCGGCGAGCGCCCGGATCTGCGCCTCCGGCACCCCGGTCAGCTCACTCACCCGCGCCGGCGTGTAATCGGCGAGAAACCGCTCGAGCTCGGCGAGCGACGATTCGCGGGCCTGGTCTCTGAAGCCGTAGCGATCCGCCGCTCCATCGGCCGGCTCGGTACCGGTGCCGTCAGCGCCGTAGCAGCCATAGCCGATCGTCTCCAGATCCTCGATGCCCCGGCGGAAGACCACGTTCTCTTCGACGAATGCCCGATCGACCTGCCCGTTGGCGATCAACAGATACAGCAGACCGTTGGCCAGGGCCAAATCGCTACCTGGTGTGATTTCGACGTAGAGGTCAGCCAGGTCGCTAGTCGGTGTGCGCCGTGTGGCGATGTCAATGACGCGGACCGACGGATTCACCCGACGGTGCTCGAGGATGCGGGAAAACAGCACCGGGTGCATCTCGGCCATGTTGTTGCCCCACAGCACGAAGTCGTCGCCCGCCTCGAAGTCGTCATAGCAGCCCATCGGCTCATCGCTCTGAAACTGCGTCATAAAGCCGGCGACCGCCGAGGCCATGCACAACCGGGCGTTCGGGTCCAGGTTGTTCGAGCGCATCCCTCCCCGAAACCACTTGCTCGCGGCATAGCCGTCGAAGACGGCCCACTGCCCCGAGCCGTACATCCCAACTGACGTGGGCCCACGCTCGTCGAGCGCCTCCTGGAACTTGCTCGCGATCAGGGCGATCGCCTCGTCCCAGGAGAGCTGTCGGTGGCTGCCGTCCGCCTCCCGCAGTATCGGATACAGCAGCCGGTCCTCACCGTAAAGCAGCGCCGGCAGATGATACCCCTTGACGCACAGCAAACCGCGGTTCACGGGGCTCGCCTCGTCGCCACGGACCGATACCAGACGGCCATCGCTGACTCCGACCTCGACGCCACACCCGGTGCCGCAGTAGCGACAGGGAGCCTTGTGCCAGGTGAGGTCGGCTTCGGCCAGACCCGCGCCAGCCCCGCCAACCACAATGCGCGCCGCTTCCTCGCGATCGCGACAGGAGAAGGCGGCGATGGCGGCGGTGCCCGCCCCGATGACATTCAGGAATTCACGGCGCTTCATCACAGTTACAGCTCAGACGCTTCTCGACGACGCCGCTACCACAGTCTCGGTCAACGCGGCGGCGTGCCAGGGCCATAGCGCCGCTCCATCTCCTGCCGGATGCGCTCCGCCTCACCCTCGGCACCCTCTTCGAACCAGATGTGCTCGGGGCGTGCCAGGATCTCGTCGATGACGGCCGCCACGACGCGACCGCTCGCCCCACCGGCGTGCTCGATCATCTCGCGGGCCTGCGGAATCAGCGCCATATAGAACCGGTCGGCTACCTCGAACATGCCGTGCCAGTGGGTGTAGTCGGGCGCCATCATCGAGGCGCCGTGGCGCGCGCGCCGCCCCTCGTGGTGCCAGAGGTAGAACCACGTCCACTCGATCTCCTCGTCGAACTGGGTGGCAGTTCGGATCCCCTCGTCGAGCAGCGCCGCCATGATTGCCTGCCCCGGCTTGGCGAACTTCTCGTTGTAGAGGATCACGAAGTCGTCGTACTGCTGGTAGAAGGCATTGATATACGACGGCGTGTGGCAGTGGGAGCAGACCTCTTGCATCCGTTCTCGTTTCTCGACGGCGGTGTCGGTGGTCAGCCGGCGGCGCTCTTCCGGGTCGGTCGCCGCGACGATGCGATGGTTGACGTCGGTGTCCATGACGACGCTGACCGGCGGCCGGTTCGTCCAGGAAATGCGCTCGCCCGGGTCGTGCGTGGTCCGGCCACCGTTCCGCAAGTTGCCCGACATGTGACAGGTGGCGCAGGTGGGCGCCGCCGCGTAGTCTCGCCCCAGCACCCACTCGGCCGCGCCGAGGTTCATCTCGTCGCGTAGATCGCGATACGCCACACCGTGCTTCGATTCTTCGTAGATCTCCTTTTGTGGATGATCGGGACCCAGATGACACTTCCCGCAGTTCTCCGGCTGCCGCGCGCGGCGAGGCGAAAAGTCGTGCCGGCTATGGCAGGCGGTGCAGGACCCGCGCGACCCGTCAAGGTTGAGCCGGCCGATCCCTGTGTTGGGCCAGGTTCCGGCATGGAGCAGCGGTTTGCCATCTTCGTCGCGCGCGATCGCGCCGACCGCGTCGAAGTTGGTCGGCTGCCCGCTCTCGTCCGGTTGCAGGTCGTCCACCGTAATCATCCCGCCTGAGGTCGACTGCAGGGCGACTTTCGAACCATGGCATTGCTGGCACCCGGAGAAGGCGCTGGCCAGTCCGTTGACCGACTCGACCGCCCTACCTGGAGTGGGCGAATGCGGGCTGAACGGCGCACGCGAGCCTTCTACTGTCTCGGCGAGAAAATTGTCGAGCGACGCCAGAATATCGCCAGCCGAGGAGTGATGACTGGCGGCAAACTCCTCCCCTTCAATCACATGACAGCGTGAACAGTCGCGCGGCGTCACGATGGTGGCGATCCGCTCGCCGTAATGCGAGAACGCGTCCGCATCCCCGTCGACCGAAGCATGGCATTCGGTGCACCCGACGCCGCGTTCGGCGTGCGTGCTGCCCTCCCAGTGCTGGACGATGCCGGGATTGGTCTGCGCATGACAGTCGACACATTCAGCCGAGCTCGCCGGCGGGGCCACGCTCGCGCGCCGGATCCCCGCCTCCTCCGCCCGCCGCGCGGTCTCCATCCACTGCACCAGGACGAGCGACACGAGGAAGAGCGCCCCGAGGCCGCCGATGATGTAACGTTTCGTGTCTAATTGTCATAGCTGTGATTTTCTGGCTCCGGTCGGCGGTATGTCGACCGACACCCACCACGCGATCGCCTGTGACCTGAAGCCTGCAGGCTGTCTGGGTTCGGCGGCCTGCTAGTGCGCGACCATCGCCTCCCAGACCGTCAACGTGACAATGGCCACGACGCCGACGATGCCGATCCAGACGCTGACGTCCTCGACCTTCGTGCGACGCCGCAGCCAGGCGTCGATAGCGGGCCAGACCAGCATCGTGCAGACGATCAACCCCATGCTCAAGACGGCTGCGGTACCGCTGAATAGCTTCAGCCACCGGAACGCGACGTAAAAGAACCACTCGGGCTTGATGATCTCAGGCGTCGTCAGCGGGTCGGCCGGTGGCCCCATCATCACCGGAGAGATGGTCGCCAGCGCGCTCAGCAACACCATCAGAATCAGGCCGATGATCAGCTCCGTGTAGAGATGATCCGGAAAGAAGTTGAATGTCGGCGGCGCATCCTTGTCCTCGTCGGTGAACCGGAGCTCGGTGACACCCTGCAGCCGCACCAGCGTCAGATGGATTGCAACGAGAAGCACGATTGTGACCGGCAGCACCGCAGCGTGCAGGATGAAGAACCGCGACAACGTGTGCTCGTTGTAGGCGGGGCCACCCAGCAAGAGCCCCTTGAGCACACCGCCCATCACCGGCACCGTATCCGTGATGTTGGCGCCGACGGTGGCGCCCCAGTAGCTCAGCTGCTCGAACACGAGGCTGTAGCCGGTGAAGCCGGTCAGCAGCGTACAGATGAGCAGCGCCATCCCGACCGCCCAGTTCAGCTCGCGCGGTGCGCGATACGCGCCGGTGAAGAACACCCGCATCTGGTGCAGGATGACGGCGGCGATCATCAACGTGGCGGCCCACTTGTGCAGCCCGCGGATGAACCAGCCGTAGGCGACCTCTTCAGTGATCTGACGAACTGACTCGTAGGCGGTGACCGGACTCGCCTCGTAGTAGAACGCCAGCAGGATGCCGGTCGCGATTTGCACCACAAAGAGATAGGCGGGCGTGCCGCCCAGCGCAAACCACCAGCGCTTCAGGTGGCGGGGCACCGGCTCGTTGGTCAGCTCACGCAGCTCGCGCCCCGACACGGGGAAGCGACGGCCGATCCAGGCAGAGACGGTCTCCACGGTCACACCAGTCGCTTCGACGTGCGCGCGGACGATGGCCGGCGAGGGGCCGCCGACACGAGACGGTCGACCGGTACCTCGATGAACAACATGCCTCGCTCGACCCGCAGCGGATACGGCGGCAGGTTCTGACCGGCGTCCGCCGGCGGCCCGTCTGTCGCCAGACCGGAGGAATCGAACGTGCCGTTGTGGCAGGGGCAAAAATACCGATCGTTCTGCAGCTCCCAGTGCACCTGACACCCGAGGTGCGGGCAGGTGCTGGAGAGCGCGATGAAATCCTCGGCGCCGGCGCCGCGGCCTCGCCGCGTGACGTTGACCGTCTCGCCCGCAGGTCCCCGATACTCCCGGCTCTCGCCCACCGCCATCTGGTCGGTTTCGACTAGAAACTGCCAGACCAGACCCGAATCGCCGGATGGAGAGAGGAAGCGACCGGCAATCAGACCGAGT
>JASLOY010000244.1:3684-5924 GCA_030745255.1 Vicinamibacterales bacterium | reverse complement strand
CTCCGGCTCCGCGTAGAAAGAGCTTCGGTCGAACAGATACCTTTTGGCCAATCCCGGTAACTCACGCGGGACGGTAACAAACGTATTGTACGTATTTCGCATCGGTTCGAGCCGCTGGCGGTCCATCATCCCGCTGCCGAACTGCGCCATCAGCCCGAGGTTCCACCAGACGCAGCCGGCCACCGCCAGCCCGATCCCGATGCGGCTGCGCCGCGCGGCCGCCATCTGCAGCAGCGCCGCCAGCCCGATGACCAAGATGACCGTCGTGCCGACGAACCGTCGCTGGCCAAACGACCCGGCAACGGTCCAACTGTCGATGCTGCCGGATATGTATACCTGCGCCGCGAACATCAGACCGAGGCACGTGGCCACTCGCCGGGTTGCACCCAACGGCGACGTCACCGCCAAGGCGGCCAGACCCACCAGGCACACCAGGATGAGCGGAGTCCAAATCAACAGACCGTGGCCCGGGGAAAGAAGCACGTGCCCGGCATACGGAGCAAGCCATCGCATCTTGTTGGCGATGTAATCTGGCGGCCCCAACCGACCATTGAGTATCAGATAGGCGGTTGCCTGGGGGAGAAAGCAGACGGCGAATGCGGCAATGCCAGCGAGCGCCGCGGTCACCCGCTCGCGAATTCGACCCGACCGGCCAGATCGGACCTCGGCTCCCACCGACCAGAGGAAGTCAAGGGCTGGCCCGAGCCCGAAAAAGACGTCCTGCTCCCGCACCATGACCATCAGGGCACCGGCCGCGCCAAGGGCGACGAGACCGCGGGTCGACCACCGCTCGCGTACATTGAGCCAGACGTTGACGAAAACGGCGACCGCGAAGGCCGAGCAGGCGTGCGCCATGCCGGGCGCCACATACATATAGAACAGGAGCGGCGTTCCGAGCCAGGCGATCAGCCCGGCCAGCTGACCGTGCCGTCCCGAACCGGTCAAACGGCGCGCCGCGCGCACGGACAGCAACACCGCGAGGAACCCGTAGAGGGAGGATCCGTAGGTGACTGCCCGCAGATAGGGCCGTGAGAAACCGTCGGCGGCCACGTCGGCACCTGCCGTGCGCATGAGCCGGACCGAGAGGTCGGCAATGCCGAAGAAGGGCGCCCACAGCACGGCACATCCGATGGTGCCGAAATTGTACCGGTGGCCGGTCGGCGTCCTCAGCTCGAGAAACGTCTCTTCGAACCCGAACGCTCTGGCGATGCCGCGATCGTGGAAATAGCGATACTCATTGTCGAATGACAGGTCCTGGTCGAACCAGAGGGACCGCAGGAACGCGAAATACTGGATCTCGTCTGAGGCGTACAACCGAGGAGTGACAACAGGCAGGGAGACGATAAACAGTAGTACCACCGCCCACGATCGCAGCCTTGTCTGACTGCGCGGCGTGGCCAGCGGCGATCGCGCCAAGACCATCGATGACTGCACTATACCACCACGTCGCGGGTCCGAAATAAGCCCCACTGGCCGAAACGACGAACTTACACACGATGCCACGTGTCACCGGGCTCATCGCGTACAGCCAGCTGTTTCTCCGCGGATTCGACTTCTTGGCACCGTACCCGACGACCGCGGGCGAGCTGTTCTTCGCGCGTCTGGTCGTGCCGGTGCGGCTGCTGCGACACTGGCTAGGGATGTAACGACGCGGCCGCTCGTGTGGAATCGGGTACCGCGCTCTGATAGACCTCGAGGTAC
The DNA here is from genome assembly GCA_030745255.1 of Vicinamibacterales bacterium. Taxonomy (GTDB): domain Bacteria; phylum Acidobacteriota; class Vicinamibacteria; order Vicinamibacterales; family UBA8438; genus NP936. The sequence goes on along the minus strand of JASLOY010000244.1, from coordinate 4,223 downwards.
TGGCGTGCACACCCGGCCACGCTGAAGTTAGCTGCCAGCTTTCGTCTCGTCGCGTCAGTGCTTCGCCGCGACGCGCCGAGCCCGGCACCGACCGCCTCGGCGAGCGACCGCGGGCGCTCGCATTCGACCAGCCGGATGTCGTCCGCAAAGTGCTGCTTCACTTCGCAGCCACCCGCCGTCTCGGTCGCGACGACCGGTGTGCCGCACGCCAGCGATTCCAGCATGACGGTGCCCCACGATTCGAGACGCGACGGAAGCACAAACAGGTCGGCCGCCGCGTAATAGCGCCAGAGCCGGTCATTCGGCACCGCCCCCAGGAATCGTACGTGGCCCGTCACTCCCACTGCCTGCGCCAGCGCCTCGAGCGAGCCGCGCAACTCGCCCTCCCCGACCAGTAGCAGCTGCGTTGCCGGCGCCGCACTTAGGATGGTGGGCATCGCTCGAAGCAGATCCTCATGCCCGGCGACCGGATGTAATCGCTTGACCGTCAACAGCACCGGCCCGGCGCCCAGGCCCAGCTCCTCGCGCAGTGACCGGCG
>JASLOY010000244.1:0-3674 GCA_030745255.1 Vicinamibacterales bacterium | reverse complement strand
AGGCGAAACACAGGAGGCACCGGCGCATAGACGACGACCGACGGTTCCGGCGCCAAGTTCAGGGCCCGCGCGTATTCCAGGAGCCGTTGGCTGTAAAAGACACGATACTTGGCACGATGTACCACGCGGGCGAAACGCGCGTGCCGGCGCGGGTCGTAGTCCCAGATGTCCGTTCCGTAGAGCGTGATGATTGACGGCACTCCGCACAGTGACGCCAACCAGTCCCCCACCTCGACAATCAGGCCGTTGCTGTGGAGGTGAACTAGGTCACTTCTGCGGATCGCGCCGGTCGCGCCGGCGGCGATCCGCGCTCCTGCGGCGACAACCCCGAACATGGTGCGATCGATTCGACGGCGACCACGGCGCGGAACGTAATCAACCTGACGGTCGGTGCCCACCGCGTCCCCGTGATGGGGGGGATGGGTTACGTAACGAGTTGTAACGCCGGCCGATTCGAGGGCGGGCGCGAGCAACGCCGGCAGGATCGCGTTGGCCCCTTGCTCTGGCGGGAGATGCGGACTGACCATCGTGACACGGAGCGCAGTTCGTGCCTCACTAGTGCCGTTCGACATCCGACGCGCATCTTACCAAATACGAGCGACTATAATTGCCCGCGAAGCAGCGACTTGGGGGCGCGTGGGGTTTGCCTGGAAGGTGCTCATCAAGAACGTGGAAGACGCGCATGCGGTGTTGGAAATGATGGAATCTGACCCACTCTACTGGCAACAAGCGCTCGATGAGCGGGCGGCCCCGGGCAACGACTACGGATTCGAGCGGATGTTCGAACGGCAGGTCGACGCGCTCGCCCAAGCCGGCGACGTCGTCATTGGTCTCACCACGAGCGGCAACTCAGACAACGTGGTGCGGGGACTGCGCGCCGCCCGCCGACGAGACGCGCGGACCGTCGCCCTGCTCGGTCGGACGACCGGACGCGTCGGGAGGGTCGTCGACCTCGCGATCCGTGTACCGGCCACGAGTGTTCCCGTGGTCCAGGAGATCCACGAGTGCTTCCTCCACCTCGTCTGCCAATCAGTCGATCGCCGGCTGACGAGTCGCACGGCACCATCGCGGACGCAGACTCGGAGGAAGGGCCGTGGCTAGTACGCGCCGCGCGAGCCGACCCGGGGCTTCGAACACCCCCCCGGTGTTGCCCAGTGGTCAGCTCGGCCCGGTGCTTGTGGTGGGGGACCTGATCTGTGACCGATATCTCTGGGGTGATGTCGATCGGATCTCACCCGAGGCCCCAGTCCAAGTAGTGCAGTGGCAGGGCGAGGCCGAGCGCGCCGGCGGCGGCGCCAACGTCGCGTTGAACCTCGCCGCCCTCGGGTGTGAGGTCTACGTGGCCGGTGTCGTCGGCCGCGACGGGGCGGGCCGCTGGCTGATGCGGGCCCTGAAGCGACGCGGCGTCCACACGGACGCGGTGGTCATCTCGGCGGAACGCGCCACGACCCGAAAGCTCCGTATCGTCGCGCGCGGCCAGCAGCTGTTGCGCGTCGATCAAGAAGATCGTGACCCTATCGCCGCCGGCGACGCGCACGCGCTGGTCCGCGCGTTAAAGCCACTGGTTCGGCGCGCGGCAGGCATCATCTGTTCGGACTACGGGAAAGGCACCCTGAGCCCCTCCGTTCTGGAGGTGCTGCTGAGGCGACCGGCCAAACATCGCCCGGATGGCCGCCGTCCGCGCGTGCTGGTCGATCCGGTGGGACGTGACTACTCGCGATATCGCGGCGCCGACATCCTGACACCGAACGAAAAGGAGCTGATCGAGGCGACGGCTGAGCTGGATGACGCCGACCTGGCCGCCCGAGCCGAACGCGTCCGCAGGGTCTCTCGGGTCGGCGCCGTGTTGGTCACACGCGGCGCGCATGGGATGGATCTCTTCGAAGGCGGGCGCGGGACGACACGGCGCGTCCACGTGCCCGCGTTTCAGAGACACGAGGTGTACGACGTGACTGGGGCAGGCGACACAGTGGCGGCGGTTATGGGACTCAGCGCATTTCACGGCCTCCCGCTGGCCGAAGCGGCGAGGCTCGCGACAGCGGCCGCTGGGATCGTCGTGAGCCAGGTCGGAACCGCGATTGTCGACGCCGAGACGCTGACGCGGATCACTCAGGGTGCGTCGGCTGCGTCGGGAGCAAAGATCCTGCCCCGCAACGCGGTCCGCACGCGGGTACAGGAGGCGCGAACCCGCGGCGCACGCGTGGTATTCACGAATGGTTGCTTCGACGTTCTGCACACCGGACACCTCCACCTCCTTCAACGCGCCAGGGCCCTGGGCGACGTCCTCGTCGTTGGAATCAACCACGACCGCTCGGTACGACGCCTGAAGGGACCGGATCGGCCTTTGGTAGGACACAAGCAGCGAGCAGAAGTGCTGGCCGGCCTGGGGTGCGTCGACTACGTCACGGTCTTCTCCGAGCCCACGCCGCTCAGGCTGATCCGAAGCGTGAGGCCGGACATCCTCGTCAAGGGCGCGGACTACACCATCGCCGAGGTCGTGGGCCGAGAGGCCGTGGAGACGGCCGGCGGCCGCGTCGAGCTGATACCTCTGCTCCCCGGGTTTTCGACAAGCGCGCTCGCGCGATCCTTGTCCGACCGTGGGCACGCGAGCCGATCATGAGCAAGCGACCGTATCCAGTGCTTGACGGCTCGGCTGCGAAGACGGTGCCACTAGTCAACCGCCCGAGCAAGATCCATCGCGATGTGCTGGTCGACCCGGCAACGTACAAGTCAGGGACATCCCAGCTCCAGGAGTTGATTCCTCCGGTGCTCAAAGGCAACGACCTTCACGCAGTGGCAGATGCATGGGCTGGTGCCATCACGCGCGGCCGAAGCGTGATTCTTGGAATGGGGGCACATCCCATCAAGGTCGGCCTGAGCCGTCTGGTCATCGATCTCGTGGAGCGAGGCTGGGTCCAGGTCCTTGCCGGTAACGGAGCGGTCGCGCTCCACGACATCGAAATGGCCATTCAGGGAGAGACCTCTGAAGAAGTCGTGGACGGACTGGCGACCGGGACCTTCGGCATGGCCGGCGACACCGCCGACGCATACTGGGATGCCGTCGAGATAGCTACTCGTGAAGGCTACGGATTGGGCCAGGCCGTCGGCCGGTGGATTCGGGAGTCCGCCGCTCCCAGTCGTGAGCTGAGCGTGCTGTCAGCCGCCTACGACCGGCATGTGCCGGCGACGCTTCATGTGACGATGGGCGCCGACACCGCTCACATGCACCCGCGGAACAACGGTGCGACCCTTGGAGACGCCTCCCTGCGAGACTTCTATGTGCTGGCCGAGGCGGTCTCACAGCTCGACGATGGAGGACTTTACATCAACTTGGGATCCGCGGTGACGCTGCCAGAGGTGTTCCTGAAGGCGATCAACCTGTCCCGAAACATCAAAAGCGCACCCCACCGGTTCGTAACAGTCAATTTCGACATGGTCCAGCACTACCGCCCTCGACAAAACGTCGTGGAACGGCCGACGCAGCCGGACGGACAGGGCTACGCCATCACGGGCCATCATGAAATCCTCTTTCCGCTGCTGTACACCATGGTCCGTGACCGGCTCGCCTAGCGTGCCTCATAGTTGCGTCCTGCTCCAGTCCGCGCAGCGTCCCACAGGCCATCGTGGATAACTGTCATGAGAGCAATACGTTAGCTTGACGATAAGACTGCTCG
>JASLOY010000243.1 GCA_030745255.1 Vicinamibacterales bacterium | reverse complement strand
CTCGGGTGAGCGACGACCAGCTCTTCTACTCCATGCAGCGGGGCATATCCGAAGAAGAGTCCCACTACATGATCATCAACGGCTTCTGCCGCGGCATCTTCCAGGAGCTGCCCTTCGAGTTCGCCATGGAGGCGCAGCAGCTTCTGCGAGTCAGCCTGGAAGGGGCCGTGGGTTAGATGAGCGGGTCCACTGAAGGCCTTGGCAGCCCGATGCTGGCAGTACGCAATCTGCACGTTTCGGCAGGCGGCACGGAGATACTGAAGGGCGTAGACCTTACGGTAAACGCCGGCCAGGTCCATGCCATAATGGGGACCCAACGGCTCCGGCAAAAGCACCCTGGCCAACACCCTGATGGGCTATCCCGGCTGTGAAGTGACCGGCGGGTCGGTGGTGTTCGAAGGCAACGAGATTCTCGAAGAGACGACCGACGCCCGCGCCCGGGCCGGGATGTTCATGGCCTTTCAATACCCGGTGGAGATCCCGGGAGTGCCGCTGAGCATGTTCCTGCGCGAGGCGCTCAACGCGCGCCGCGCCGAAGACGATGAAATCAGCGCCCGCGAGTTTCGGACGCTCATCGTCGAAAAGATGGAAATGCTGAAGATGGACCTGTCGTTTGTGTCGCGTTACCTTAACGAGGGCTTTTCCGGCGGCGAGAAGAAGCGCTGCGAGGTCCTGCAGATGGCGATCCTAGAACCGGCGCTGGCCATCATGGACGAGACCGACTCGGGCCTCGACATCGACGCCCTGCGGATCGTCGCCGAGGGCGTGAACAGCCTCTGCGGCCCGGACCTCGGGGTGCTGATGATCACCCACTACCAGCGCCTTTTGAACTACATCAAGCCGGACTTCGTCCACGTGCTGGCTAACGGCCAGATCGTCGATTCCGGCGGCCCCGAACTTGCGCTCGAACTTGAAGATGCAGGCTACGACCAGTACACGCGGGTAGCGGAGAAGGTCTAGCGACATGCCCAAAGACGTCATCGTCCCCGCCGACACGGAACTGGAATTCAACTACAAGAAGTACGGCTTCCGTGACGAAGAGGAAGCCGCCGTCGACACCGGCAAAGGCATCAACGAGGACATCGTCCGCCGTATCTCGTCGATCAAGGAAGAGCCCGAGTGGATGCTGGAGTTGCGGCTCGAAGGCCTGCGGCGCTATCGCGAGCGGCCGATGCCAGAGTGGGGCGCCAACCTTTCCGAGGTCGATTTCGAGGCCATGCACTACTACGTGAGTCCCACGGAGGAGAAGGCCAAGCAGGACTGGGACGATATCCCCGAATACATCAAGGAAACCTACGAGAAACTGGGCATTCCCGAAGCGGAGCAGAAGTTCCTGGCCGGGGTGGGCGCGCAGTACGACTCCGAGGTCGTCTATCACAACTACGAGAGCGCCCTGGAGAAACAGGGCGTCGTGTTCCTGAGCATGGACGGGGGCCTGGCGCAGTACCCGGATATCGTGCGCGAGCACTTCGCCACCGTGGTGCCAATCAACGACAACAAGTTCGCGGCGCTGAACACGGCGGCGTGGAGCGGCGGTAGCTTCATCTACGTGCCGAAGGGCGTGAAGGTGGCCATGCCGTTGCAGGCGTACTTCCGGATCAACGCCGAGGCGATGGGCCAGTTCGAGCGGACGCTGATCATCGCCGATGAGGGCGCCGACGTGCACTACATCGAAGGCTGCACGGCGCCGGTGTACTCCACCGACTCCTTACACTCGGGGGTGATCGAATTGATCGCCATGGAGGGCGCGCACATCCGCTACACGACCATCCAGAACTGGGCTCACAACATGTACAACCTGGTCACCCAGCGTGCGCTGGCACACAAGAACGCCGCCGTCGAGTGGATCGACGGAAATATTGGCAGCAAGGTGACGATGAAGTACCCGTGCGTCTACCTGATGGGCGAGGGCGCGCGGGGCGAGATCCTCTCGGTCGCCTACGCCACCTCCGGTCAGCACCAGGATGCCGGCGCAAAGATAGTCCACGCGGCGCCGAACACCACCTCGACCGTCACTTCCAAGTCGATCAGCAACGGCACCGGCCGGGCCAGCTATCGGGGGTTGCTGAAGGTCGATCCCGGCGCCGAGAACTCCAAGTCGTTCGTGCGCTGCGACGCACTGTTGCTGACGCCGGAATCCCAGACCGACACCTACCCGTACATCGAGGTCGAGGAGGACGAGAGCCAGATCGGCCACGAGGCCACCGTCAGCAAGATCGGCGATGAGGAGATCTTCTACCTGATGAGCCGCGGGCTGAGCGAAGAAAAAGCCACCTCGGTAATCGTCACCGGCTTCTTTGAGGAGTTCATCAAAGAACTACCGATGGAGTACGCGGTGGAGATGAACCGCCTGATCGAACTCGAGATGGAAGGCTCCGTTGGCTAGCGAGATCACCGCCGTTGACGAGTCTCTGGTCCGCGAGATATCGGCCGCCGGCGCCGAGCCCGACTGGCTGGCCGCGTACCGACTGGAATCACTGGCGCGGCACGCGGCCCTGCCGACGCCGGCGCTGACCGACGAGCGCTGGCGGCGCACGGACCTGCGGGGCCTCGACCCGGCCGCCTTCACCGCCGCGAGCCGCAACGGGCAGCCGGACGCCACCGCGACCGCGGCCAACAGCCGGCTCGCCGGCGTCACCTTTGGCGGCCAGAACGTGCAGGCCGACTGGTGGCACCAGGCGAATTCGCTCGATGCGGACCTGCGAGCCTCCGGGGTGCTCTTCACCTCCATGGAAGCGGCCGTGCGGGATCACCCGGACCTGGTGCGCAAGTCCCTGACCGGCGAGCGAACCGAAACCTCGCTGGACAAGTTCGAGGCGCTGCAGAGCGCCCTGTGGCGCGGTGGGAACTTCCTTCATGTGCCCGACGGCGTGGAAGTCGAGTTGCCGCTGCACAGCCTGCTCTGGATGACGCAGGCAGACATCAGCACCCAGGTGCAGACCAGCGTCATCGTCGGCAAGGGCGCGCGGGTGCAGTTCGTGGACGAGCAGGCGTCAGAGACAGCTTCCTCGCCTGCCGTCGCCGGGGCGCGGGTCGACGCCTACATCGACGACGGCGGCACGCTCGACTACGCCTTCGTCCAGGACTGGGGCCTGCACACGGCGGCGTTCAAGACAGTCCGCGCCCGCCTGGGGCGCGACGCCAACTTCAACTACGTCGAGTTCGCGATGGGCGCGGTACTGGTGAAGTCGTTCGTCGAAGGCACAATGCCGGAGCCCGGCGCGAGTTGCGAAATGTGGGGCCTGTCGCTGCTGGACGGCCGCCGCCACATCGACAACGAAACCCACCAGCACCATATCGCCGACCACACCTTTAGCAACCTTCTGTACAAAGGCGTGCTGCGCGAGCGCGGGCGCTCGGTGTTCTACGGGATGATCTCCATCGACGACACCGCCGGGCAGAGCAACTCCTACCAGGCGAACAACAACTTGCTGCTCAGCAAAGAGGCGCGGGCAGACTCTATCCCCGGGATGGAGATCAAGACCTACGACGTTCGCTGCACCCACGGGGCGACAATCAGCCGCGTCGACGAAGAAGAGCTGTACTACCTGCAGAGCCGCGGATTCACCCGCCCGCAGGCCGAGTGGCTGGCGGTACGCGGCTACGTGGGGCCGGTGCTGGACCGACTCGGGAACGAGCCGGTACGGGACGCGGTGGAAGCCGCGGTGCTGGCGCGCGCCGGCCGCGACTGATCGCCATGCTCATGAGCGGCCGATTCGCGGTCTGCCCGGAAAGCGATCTGCCCGAGGGCGGTAGCCTGAAGACCCGCGCCGGCGGCGAATTGGTGGCAATCTTCAAGCAGCAGGACAAGCTCTACGCGCTGGCCGACACCTGCAGCCACGCCCAGTCCTCACTATCTGAGGGCGAAATCAGCCCCGGAGCCGTATCCTGTCCCCTGCACGGCGCGCGATTCGACCTCGACACCGGCCAGGCGCTGTCGCTACCGGCGACGCGCCCGGTGCAGACCTTCGCCGTCGAAGTTGAAAACGGCGAAATCGTCGTGACAATTCCGTAAATCCGCACCCGTCGCAGCGGCCCGAAGGGCCAGGAGACCACGGCAAGAAATGGCAATCGCCGACAAGTCCGCCACCACCGACGGCAAGACGCCCGGTCCCGGTCTGCGCCCCGACTTCCCCATCCTGGAGCGGCGCATCAACGACCGCCGGCTCGTCTACCTGGACAACGCCGCCAGTTCTCAGAAGCCGGAGTCGGTCCTGCAGGCGTTGGACGGCTTCTACCGCCACCACAACGCCAACGTGCACCGGGGCATCCACACGCTGAGCCAGGAAGCGACCGACCTCTACGAAGGCGCGCGGGCGAAGGTGGCGGCGTTTGTCGGCGCCCGGCAGGCCAGCCAGATCATCTGGACGCGCGGCACCACCGAGTCGATCAACCTGGTGGCGCACTCCTGGGGGCGCAAGTTCCTGCAGCCCGGCGACGAGATCCTGACCACCGAGTTGGAGCACCACAGCAACATCGTTCCCTGGCAATTCCTGGCCAAGGCGACGGGGTCGGTGCTCAAGTACGTCCCGGTGCCGGAGCACGACACGCTGCTCGGGGCCGACGACTTCGCGCGGATGTTCACTCCGCGCACCCGACTCGTGGCGCTGACCCAGATGTCCAATGTCGTTGGCACCGTCCTGCCGGTGAAGGAGATCGCGGAGATCGCCCACCAGCACGGCGCGGTGGTGCTGGTAGACGGGGCGCAGTCGGTCCCGCATATGCCGGTTGACGTGGTCGACCTGGACGTCGATTTCATGGCCTTCTCGGCCCACAAGATGCTCGGACCGACCGGCGTCGGCGCGCTCTACGGCCGCATGGAACTCCTGCGCACGATGGATCCTTACCAGGGCGGCGGCGACATGATCGCAACTGTCTCGATGGAAAAGTCCACCTGGAATGCGGTTCCCCACAAATTCGAGGCCGGCACCCCCTATATCTCCGGTCCCATCGGCCTGGGCTCGGCCGTCGACTACCTAGCGGCCCTGGGTATGGAAAACGTTCAGGCCCACGAGCGTGAGATCACGGAATATGCCCTGGAGAGTCTCGGCAAGATTCCCAGGCTCACGCTCTACGGACCTCGCGATCCGTTGTCGCGAGGGGCCGTGATCGCCTTCAACGTGGAGGACGTGCACCCCCACGACATCGGCCAGGTGCTGGATAGCCAGGGCGTCGCAGTGCGCGCCGGCCACCACTGCGCGCAGCCGTTGATGCGGGTGCTGGGCGTGGGCTCGACTGTCCGCGCGAGCTTCTACGTCTACAATTCGCGGGACGATGTCGACGCCCTAGTCGATGCGATCGCCACCGCGAAAGGCTACTTTTCCGACTGATGCTTGACGATCTGTATAAAGAGATAATCCTCGATCACTACAAGTCCCCGCGAAACCGTGGCGAGGCGCCCGGCTACGACATCAAGGCCCGGGGGTTGAATCCGCTATGTGGCGACGACATCGAGCTCACGCTCACCGTCGAGGACGGGATCATTAAGGAAGCGCGCTTCGCCGGGCACGGCTGCTCCATCAGCCAAGCATCGGCATCGATGCTGACCGAAGAACTTGAAGGGCGCAGCGTCGCCGATGCCGTTGGCCTGGCCGATCGCGTTCGCGAAATGCTCAAGGGTGGCGACGAGGCCGACGCCGACGACCTGGGCGACATCGAAGCCCTGCGCGGAGTCCAGAAGTTTCCCGTCCGCATCAAGTGCGCCACGCTGGCCTGGAACGCCCTGAAGTTGGGCATCCAGGAGCACGAGAACGGCTCCGCCGGATCGATGGACCGGACCGAATCCGGCGCGGCGATCTTCACCGACGAGTAGCCGCCGGCCGCCGGAGGATCGATGCGGGAATCACAAGATCTGGATCTGCGCGCCGTCTTCCTTGACCTGGACGACACGCTCTCCGACGAGCTACATCACATGCGCACCGCCTATTCGGCCGCGCTGGCCGGACTGCCCGAGCGGTTGG
>JASLOY010000242.1 GCA_030745255.1 Vicinamibacterales bacterium | reverse complement strand
GCATTGAAGAACGCGAAACCCTCGGTCTCGACCAAGAGCGTCAGCCCGAGCGTGTCTCGATAGAAGGCCACCGACCGTGCCAGCTTCGTGGTGCCGAGCATGATGTTGCTGATCTGTGTCACTGCGAACTCGCTCATCGGATTCTCCCGCACGAGGCACTGAAGCCGGCGGCCGAAGGCCGCCCACTCTAGTCCTTCTGACTTATGACTTCTGTCTTCTGACTTCTGGGATCGCCCTTCTCTACCACAAACCTCCGCGCCTTCATCTCGAATCGGGGCAGCGTCAGTGGCTCGACGACCTGCACCGGTACCGACAGCCCCATCGCTTCGCGCACCGCCTGGGCCACCCGGGTCGCCACGTCCTTGTCGTCGGGTGTGTCCGGCTCGAGCTCAATCTCGACCCTGAGCGAACCGAGCGTCGCGCGTGTCGACACAGTCGACCGAAATTCCACCACCTCAGGAAACCGGCGGACCACGGCTTCGACCGCCGTCGGGTAGACATTGACACCACGCACGCACACCATGTCGTCTGCCCGCGAGAGGATGCCTCCCTCGGCCCGGGCCAGGGTGCGGCCGCACACGCAGGGTTCGCGGCGCAGGACGATAACATCCCGAGTGCGGTAGCGGATCACGGGGCTTGCGGCGCGACCCAGGTTGGTGATGACCAGCTCTCCGGCCTCGCCATCCGGTATCGGGTCGCCCGACACCGGATCGATGACCTCGCACAGGAACTCGCACTCGTTGAGATGCAGCGAACCGGGCGATTCCCAGCACTCGAAGCTCACCGGACCAACCTCGGTCAGCCCGTGATGGTCGATGACCCGCGCGCCCCAACCCTGTTCGATCCGCTCCCGTGTGGCCGGGATGCTGCCACCGGGCTCGCCGGCCACGATGACCACGCGGACCCCGATGCTGGCGAGATCGAATGTTGCGGCGTCGTGCGCCACCTCGACCAGACGGAGGGCGTAGGTTGGGGTGCAGCAGACGACGGTCGGTCGCACCGTTTCGAGCACACCCAGCCTGGTCTGGCTCGACATGCCGCCCCCGGGCACGCATAGCGCCCCGAGCTGCACGCCGGCGTCGAACGCCGACCAGAAGCCGAGAAACGGACCGAACCCGAACGGAAAAAAGATGCGGTCTGCGGCATCCACACGCGCTGCACGATACACCGCCTTCCAGCAGTCGAGCACCCACTGCCAGCTTTCGTTCGTGTCGAGCCAGCGCAACGGGCGCCCGGTTGTTGACGAGGTCTGGTTGTAGCGAGTGTAGCGATCGAGCGGCTCGGTGTGGACTGTGCCCCACGGCGGCGAGGACTCCTGATCTGCAGCCAGCTCATGTTTGCCGGTCAGCGGCAGCGTCTTGAAATCGCCGGGGAGGTGGAGCGCATCGAGTCGAACACCGGCGTCGTCGAGCTTGCGCGTGTAAAACCGGTTGCGGCCATGGATGGCAGTGAGCAGCGCCCTGAGCCGCTGGTGCTGGAGCGTGACAAGCGCCGCGCGCGGTTGGCACTCGGTCTCGAAAGGGGCTGGGGGCATCAGTGGTCCGCTCCGTCCGGTTCATGCGGCTTGACGGTGGCGACCGCGAATCGGTCAGCGATGTGGGCCGGAATCTCGGTGCCACGCATCGGCTCACCGGGGCGCTTGTGTACGCAGGCTATGGTCAGACTACCGCGCGCCACGGTCGTGCCGTCTTTCTCGATCGTTGCGCTGTAGGAAAGTGTCTTTGGTGTCTTGCCGGTCACCCGCAGCCAGACGTCGAATTCATCCTCGAACCGCAGTGGCTTGAGGAAGTCGAAGCTCGTCGACACCCGTGGGAAGCCGATGGGGGCACCCGGAGCCGCGATGCTGAGACCGGCGGCGCGCCACATCGCGTGCTCCGCTTCTTCCAGATACCGGAAGAAGACGCTGAAGTGCACGATGCCGGCCGCGTCGGTCTCGTAGAACTGCACGCGACGTGTGAGTCGAAACTCGTGTATCACTGAGTGGCCCCGGTCATAAATACGGTCGCATTCGGCCGCCGATGCATCCCACCAAGGGCCGTGCTGGGCTTCTGCTCAGCGGGGTCGAATACTTCCGGTATGCTCCCTCCTCGCGTAAGGCGGAGCGAGCGCGACCCCACTCAGCGGGCCCTCGGTGCGTGACCGTACTTATGACCGGGACCACTAAGGGCTCATCGCATCGGCCGGTCGTCGGTCCGTGCGTTTCATGAAGGCGCCGAGCGCGTCCAGCAGGGGCTGCAGCCCGTCAGACACGTTGCCGACCAACGCGTCGACCAGCAGCGGCTGCAGGTCGGGGTGAGCGCCGAGGAACGCACCGAAGCTGAACGTCCTGTCGTAAAACGCCATGACAATCTGCCGGAAGCTGTCGAGCGTGCGGCATACCTCGCGGGTGTAGCCGTCAAACGTCGAGGCGGTAATATCTCCACCGTCGAGTCCGACATGAATCGCGTCGGCCGCCAGCTCGCCGCTCTTGAGCGCCAGAAAGACGCCCGACGAGAACACCGGGTCGAGAAACGAGAAGGCGTCACCAACCAGGCAAAATCCGTCACCGGCCGCGGTGGTGGCACGGTAGCTGAATTCGCCGGTCACGCGCATCGAGTTCAGACGGGTGCCTTGGGCGAGATGGTCTCGAATCCAGCGGCAGCCCTTCGCCTCGCGCTGAAAAATCATCTCGGGGTCGCGTGTGCCCCGATAGAGATAGTCGTGGTCGGCCACGACGCCGACGCTGACCATGTCGTTGACGAGCGGGATATACCAGAACCAGCCCTTCTCGGGAATGTAGGCGACAGTAGTGGCTCCCTCGTCGAGCCCGGGGTCCCTGAGCGCCCCTGTGAAGTAAGTGAAGATGGCGATCTTGGTCAAATCCGGGTCGCGTCGTTTGCATCCGAGCCGGCCGGCCAGCAGAGTGTCGCGACCGGTTGCGTCGACCACCACACTGGCCAGGTGTTTTTCCAGCTTGCCATCCGCGCCATCCGCCTGCACGCCGATGACCCGGTCGCCCTCCATCAGCACGTCCCGCACGGCGACACCCTGCCGCACTTCGGCCCCTTTGGCGGCCGCGTTCTCCAGCATCATCGTGTCGAAGTCGCTGCGCAGTATCTGCCAGGTGCTGGCACAGTCGTGCTTGATGGTCTCGAAGAAGTAGAACGGCTGCGAGACGTTTCCACTGGTCGAGACAAACTGCACACTGTGCTTGCGGGGGCTGCCAGACCTCTTCAGCCAGTCGAGCACACCGAGCCGCTCGAAGCTGAACCAGGTGTACGGCATCAGCGATTCGCCGATGTGAAACCGGGGAAACGACTCGCGCTCCAGGAGCAGCACCCGCCGCCCGTGCTGCGCGAGCACGGTTGCAGTGGTGGCGCCGGCCGGTCCACCGCCGATGACGATCGCGTCGTAAGTCATCATTGCCCTATACCAGGGGCAGTACTTCGACGATGTCGCCGATCTTGGTGCCGTTCCTCACGATCTCGGTGCGCCGGCCGTACAGGGTCTTTGGCTCCCTCATCCAGAAGACTCCCATCATCTCCGGATTGGGCAGGATGGCGAGAAAGGCCATAGCGTGACTGACATATTTGAAGCCGCTGTCTCGCAGAATGCGGCCGAGCGGAATCTCGTTCCGCAGGATCTCTTTCTTCAGGCGGGCGCCGAACGCGTCCAGCTTTATCCGGATGGCGCCCATCTCGACCGGGCGACCGGAATACTCCTGCACAAGCAGAACCCGGCGGAAATACCAGGCTCCGCTCGTAAATGTCGACAGGGCGCGCAGGGCCACCGGGCCTCCGAAATGACGCTCGAGGGTGATCGTCATGTCGGTATCGTGCACCAGCAGCGAGCGATACGGCGGCGGGATCTCCTCTGGTGCCACGATCCGCATCGCCGGCATTTCGACGCCGGCTCGGCGATACACGACATCGAGTGGATAGAGCGTGTCGCGGGACGAGGACCGGCCCGTCGTCGGGCGCCGGCCACGTCTCTTGTGGGTGGATTGGGTCGACTTGGCCATCGGGTACGAATGGGCGCCGGGCTGGTTGCTGCAATATGCGGCGCAGCCCTCCGGCTTCTCCTGTCTCCTGCCTCCTGGGAGCGGTCGTCTTCTAGGTATACCTGAGATTGGTGTGCTCGGGCAGGAAGAACCGGGGCAAGAGGCCGTCCACCTGCAGCAACCCGTCGCGGGTCAATGCGATCTGACCGGCGTCGGCCGCCATGAGATAGCCGTCGTCCCGGAGCGATGACAGCGCGCCGGCGAAACGCTCGAGCACGTCGACGCCGTACTTGCCCTGGAAGTACGCTGGCCGAACCGAACCCAGCTTGAGCTGCAACACGAGCTCCCGGATGAGCCGCTCCTCGTCGCTCGGCCGAAAGGCGCGGTTCAACGGGATTTCACCGCGCTGGACGGCGGCAGCGTATGGTCCCCACGTGTCGAGGTTCTGCATGTGGACGCCGTTGATGTGCCCGAACGAGGCGACTCCCAGGGCCGCGAGGTCGGCGCCCTGCCAGAGCTGGTCGCGATAGACGAACTGGGTGGTCGCCGGGTTCTTGACGGCGGTGTAGGCGCTGACAACCGTGTAGCCCGTTTGCTCGAGCGTCTCGAAGGCATCCCGAACCCACCGACGCTTGGTCGGCCAGTCAGCGACCGTGTCGGTGAATCGCCCCGTACCGGTCAGCAAGTCGCTGCTGATCGTCGTGTTGAACGGGAGCTCCATCTGGTAAATCGTCACGCTGTCAGGGCTGAGCTCAATCGTCTGGTCGACCGCCGCGCGCCACTTGTCGTCGGTGTCGCCCAGCATGCCGGCGATCAGGTCGATGTTCACCTGCGGGAAGTCGAGTGACTGTGCGAACGTGTAGGCACGAAAGATTTCGGCCGAGCGGTGGGCGCGGCCATTGAGCTCGAGCACCAGATCGTCGAAGTGTTCGAGTCCCAGACTGAGCCGGGTGATGCCCATCTCACGGATGGCGGCCAACTTCGGCTCGGTCAGGGTGCCGGGCTCGCACTCGAAAGTGATTTCTTCGGCGTCGGTCCAGGTGGTGACGCGCGACAGGCGGTCGATCAAACCCTGCAACTGGCGCACGGATAGGAACGACGGGGTACCGCCACCGAAGTAGACGAACCGCAGCGGCCGGCCGGCAACTGCCGGCTGCGTGGCGTAGAGCTCCCATTCGCGGCCCAGGAGATCCAGATACTCTGCCACCTCGCTCGCGTTCCTGTCGGTGTACACACGGTAGTAGCAGAAATGACAGCGCTTACGACAGAACGGGATGTGAAGATACAGCCCGAGCGGGACGTCGGCTGGACGATGGGCAAGCGCCGGCTTGGCGTCGGTGTCGACGGCTTCGTGCGTCCACAGCGAAAACGGGGGATAGTTGGCGATGAAGTGGCTGCCCACGCCGGTCTTCTCGGTCGCCACCATCCGCCCAGTGTCGCTCATCGATTTCACTATACCTGAGTGTTTCCGCTCTGAGCGCCTGCATGGTTCGTCAAGACGGCGAAGCCCTCCGGCTTCCTACTGACTTCTGAGTCCTGACTCCTGACTTCTCGAGTGGGCGCTCCTCAACCAAAGCAATACAGGACGCCGTCCTCTGACCCGATGACCAGCCGGCCTTCGGCGATCGCCGGCGACGCCACCAGCGGCGCCGCCGTATCGAATTCCCACAGCTTGTCGCCGGTCGCCAGGTCGAGCACGTAGAGCCGGCCGTCGCTCGAGCCGGCGTAGACGCGGCCACCGCTCGCCACGGGCGACGAATCGACCCGTGCCCGGGTCGTGAAGGTCCACCGCGCCTCGCCGGTCCGTTCGTCGATGGCGTGCACCATCTTGTCGCGCCCGCCGATGACAATCGTGCCGTCCACCGCAAGCGCGGAGGAATAGAACGGGAAGTGCCGCTGCGGGTGTTCGTACTGCCAGATCAGTTCCTGTGTTGCGAGGTCGAGCCCCAGCACCTCGTTGTCGAACGTGCCAAAGAAGACCTTGCCATCGGTGATGACGGGAG
>JASLOY010000241.1 GCA_030745255.1 Vicinamibacterales bacterium | reverse complement strand
ACCTCGTGCTCGAGCAGATCGCCAACAAGGACAACCGGATTCTCGATTACCAGTACTTCGAGCCGGGCGGCGGCGCGCACTCGACCTCCACCCCCGAACGTCTGGTGGTCGTGGGACAGGAATACCGCCCCCCGTTCTACGGGCATGTCTTCATGTTCGGGATGCGCGACCACCTGCTTTCGCCATTCACGATGGGCTACGAGGGTACCGCCATCGAGAGTCTGTACCCGAGCAACACCGACATGTTCCGCAAGGCAAGAGCACAGGGCGCGACCGTCGGCTACGTGCACGCCTTTGGGGGTGAGCGCGACCCGCTCGACCGCAACCTTGGCGGGGGCAAGGGCTTCATCGTCGACGCGGCGCTCGGCACGACCGACGCCGTCGAATGGTCCGACGCCTCTCGCGCGGGCTTCTATCCGCTCTATGCCGTCTGGAACAATGGGCTCCGGATCACCGCCACGGGCGGCGAAGACTCGATTAGCAACCTGCACCGATCGAAGCTGGTCGGCTCGGTGCGCACCTACGTCCACACCGGCGCGCGCGGGCTCGACATGGACGCCTGGTTCGAGGGGCTTCGAGCCGGGCGAGCGTTCGCCTCCTCTGGACCACTGGTCGAGCTGACGATCGACGGCCGAGGTCCTGGTGAGCAGGTCGACCTGCCCGCCGACGGGAACACCGTCGACGTTGTCGGCCGAGTGCGATCGGTCACCCCTCTCGACCGCGTCTTTCTCGTCTGCAACGGCGAGACCGCGTTCGAGGCGCCGGTTGGCGGTGACGGCCGCCTCGCCCAGTTTCAGATGCGCCAGCGTGTCGACAACAGCGGCTGGTGTCACCTGCGTGCGGAAGGAGCCACCGGCGATCGATTCCCGATGGACGTCGCCTATGTCCAGGGGTTCACCAATCCGGTCTGGATCCAGGTCGGCGACCAGCCGGTCCGAAGCGCCGAGGCGGCCAATTACGCCCTGCAGTGGATCGACACGCTGCAGGAGATGGCGGACGCCTGGCCCGGGTGGCGCGCCGAGAAGGAACGGGCGCACGTGTTCGCCCAGTTCGACGAAGCGCGTGAAGTCTATCGCCGCTTCGCCCGCGAGAGCGTCGATTGACCCAGGTCTTCGGCAACACGCACGGCCTCAAGGCCAGCCAGGTTCGTCAGCTCGAGCGCCTGTTCCGGCGCCGCATCCCTGCCGACCAACTACTGACGCAGGAACTGGCGCGACAGCTGACGGAAACGAGCCGCGAGATCCGACGTCAAGTCGGCGTTCTGGTCGACCGCCGCGGCGATGTCCAGCACGTGATGGTTGGCGACGCCCACTCGATCGAGCTTCCCGACTGGGGTCGTCTGCGCGCCGGTCGCGGCCGGCTGCGCGGGTTGCGATGCCTCCACACGCACCTTGGCGGCGAAGGATTGACGCGGGACGACAAGACCGACCTGCTCCTGCTCCGTCTCGACGCCATGGTGACGATCGGCGTCGGCGACGATGGACTGCCGACACTCGCTCACACCGCTGCGCTGCGGCCTGTCACCAGCGACGACGAGGGTATCGAGCTCCTCGAGCCACTGCCACCCTCGCAGATCACACTCGACTTCCAGGCCTGGATCCGCGACCTAGAGGAAGAGCTATCGCGCACGGTCGGTGCACGCATGGTCGGAGACGGCGAGCGTGCAATCCTCGTCTCGGTGACGGCCGGCCGGAGCGCCCACGACCTCGAAACTCATGTCGCCGAGCTCGGCGAGCTGGCGCGTTCGGCAGGCGTCACGATCGTCGACGTTGTGACGCAGCACCGCCCGCGGGTCGACCCCAAGACGGTGCTCGGCACCGGCAAGCTGCAAGACCTCATGGTCCGCGCGTTTCAGAGCGACATCGAGCTCGTCATCGTCGACCAGGACCTGACGCCCACCCAGGCGAGGAACCTGGCCGAGCGCATGGAGCTACGCGTGATCGACCGCACGCAGCTCATCCTCGACATCTTCGCGCAGCACGCCACCACGCGGGACGGCAAGCTCCAGGTCGAGCTGGCACAGCTCAAGTATCGGCTCCCGCGGCTCGCTCAGCGCGCCGAGGTCTCGCTATCACGGCTGGCGGGAGGCATCGGCGGTCGGGGACCCGGTGAGACGAAGCTCGAGGTCGATCGGCGTCGCACCCGCGAACGCATCACGCGGCTCGAGCGCGAGCTCAAGAAGCTCGGCGCGCAACGCAAGAACCGGCGACAGCGGCGCGCACGCCGCGACGTGCCGGTCCTGTCGATCGTCGGCTACACGAATGCCGGCAAGAGCACGCTGTTGCGCGCGCTGACGAAGACCAACGTGCACGTCGCCGACCAGATGTTTGCCACCCTCGACCCGGTCTCGCGCCGTCTGCGTTTTCCGCGCGAGCGCGAGGTCATCATCACCGACACTGTCGGCTTCATTCGAGACCTGCCACCAGACCTCGTCACCGCCTTCCGCGCGACGCTGGAGGAGCTGACCGACGCGTCGCTGCTTCTGCACGTCGTGGACACCTCGGCGCCAGACTGCGATCGGCGCATCGACGCCGTCCGCGACGTTCTCGACGACATCGGCATCGAGGCGCCCGAGCTGCTGGTCTTCAATCAGATCGACAAGCTGAAAGATGGAGAAGGCGAGGCGGTGGCGCGCCGTCATGACGGTGTCGCCGTCTCGGCGCTCAAGCGTACCGGACTGCGGACCTTGCTCGAGCGCGCCGAGCAGATGCTCTGGCAACCCGAAGACGGTGGGAGGCTCGCACGGCAGGGCGGACTCGCCGACCTCGCCGAGGCCTGACAGGCGGCCGGCCTAGTTGGCGCCCATCAGCAGATCCCAGTGCTGGCCGGCCCGTAGGAGAATGGACGACAGGTCCTTCTCGAGCAGGTAGCGCTGCCCGATGAGCTCCCGGCCGGCCGTTTCGATCCTGGTCAGGAAGTCCTCGCGCGAGGAATAGCGTTCCTCGATCGACGGCCGCGGATCCTGCCTGGCCTCACGCTGTGCCTTGGTGGCCGCAAACGGAATGTAACCTCCCGCCAATGCGACGAGCGTATCGGGGTCTCCCTGGTCGGGATTCGTGAAGTTCCAGCCGGTGTAGGTCGCCAGCGGGACCGCGACCTCGGGGTGACGGATGCCGGACACCTCGTTGCCGTCGGCATCAACCTGCGGCACCAACATCGGTAGCGACGAGCCTTCGCCCGCCTCCCCGTCCAGCCACGGATTCGCCCTACGGGTGCCCCCCATGCGATCACGTGGCGAGCGCACATCAGGTATAGCCGGAAAGTCGATTTCCATCGGCGGAACCAAGTTGCCGTCGGCGAACCGGGGATGCCGGCTGGGCGGTGGCGCAACGCCGTCGACCACCCAGTCGGTCAACGCCGTCAACAGCGCCCGCATGTTCCACCAGTAGTCGGTCGGGTTCCCCATCTCCTGTCCATTGCTAGCAGGCGGCGGCGGGAACCGGCCCGGACCGTGCTGGGTGCCCGCGAGAAAATAGAAACGCACGTTGTCCTGCAGGGCCAGGTCGTTCTGGCCATCCGGCGTCGAGTGAACCAGCGTCGCCACCCGGCCGCCGCCCCAGTATTCGACCCCAGTATTCGTGTAGAAGATCCGTGGCTGATTGCTTCGACTCCGGTCGTTCCCCAGTGTGCCGTCGACGACCCCCGACACCGGGTCACGCAAGGCGGCGTCTGCGAACGGAAAGGATGTGGCGTCGAACATGCCGATCGAGATCGGGTTGGCGCCCGGCTGGTTGAGGTCGAGCCGGGACGACCCGGCGATGTGCGGGATCATGCCGTCGAAGACCTGCCGGCCGGATGTGTCCGTGTTGAAGCCCAGGTAGAGAAACGTCCGCAGGAAGCGGCCGCTCTGCGACGACCCGAACGACAGCGTGTGCTCCGCCGAAACCACTGACCCGGGCTCGTATCTGATCCACGACGCGGTATCGCGAACAGCGGCGAAGCCAAGACCACCGACCGGGTTACCGTCGACGGAGGGGACGTCGAACCGGATTCGGCGACCATCCGGGACGTCGAACTCCCAGCCGACCCAGACGACCGTGTAGCCCTCATTCATCAGAAAACCGTCGCCGTTCGGCCTGGTGCCGCCACGGTTGAATCCCAGCGCGGTCTGGTTTCCCCGGTTCGAAATGTCGACCAGCGCGACGCCATTCCCTCGCCGCGAATCGGCCGGCGTCAGAATCACCAGATCGGCGGTCGCTTCGACCCTTCCCTGACTGTTTCGCGGCGCGCGATCCAGGTTCACGATGACCTGGTTCAATGGATCGTCAGGGTCGATCGCGAACGTGATCCTACCGACGATCTCCTCGTAGGCACCGACGTCGCCGAAGCGTCGCCCGTCTTCGAGGGGACCACGCTGGACGATGTCGACCGATGAGACATCGGCGGAGACCGTGGGCGCAAACAGGGCCGTGACGAGCAGGGCGGCGGCGAGCGTTCGGAGCTTGGCAGTCATCGGCAATTGTCCTTGCAGAAGCTTCTGTCCGGTATCGGATAACCAGGGAATTATAGCGGCCCGTCTTCCGAGCGCCTAGCCGCACCCGCGGGCTCACACCAGCCCGCTCGCCAGCGAGTCGACGACACCCGGATGCGCCAGCGTCGAGGTGTCGCCGAGATCGTGAACCTCGCCCTCGGCGATCTGGCGCAGGATGCGACGCATGCTCTTGTCAAACCGTGTCTTTGGCACACCGTCGGTTAACCGGTGCTTCGCGGGTGTGGCATGTGGCTCTATGTCGCTCCGAACAGCTTTCGATGCCGGCGTGGACACGTGTGACGGCCCGACCAAGAACTAGCGAACTATTTATGTGGTTGCATTGCAGTCACTGATATGACACCATCTGACATGCCTTCGATCACGATTCGAAAGCTCCCGGAGGAGCAGCTGCAATGGCTGAGGATGCGAGCAGCGGAGCACAACCGCAGTGTCAACGCGGAATTGCTCGATCTGCTCGCCGTGTTGCGCGCCGACGAGCTCGCGGCCCTGGAGACCAACAGCCCGTTCGCGAAGAGCTATCGTCGCGCCAAATCGATTGGCGTGCGCACGCCCTCGAGCTCGACCGCCACCGTCCGATCGGACCGCGACCGTGACGAGTAGCCAGTCGGTGGTCCTTGACGCGTCTGCGGCAGGTGCGGTCGTGTTTCGGGAGCCAGAGGCACTGCGAGTGTTGCCGCACTTGCTCGCAGCTGATGCGATCGTCGTTCCGCAGCTCTTCTTCCTCGAGCTCGCCAACATCGGCCGCACGAAGGTCCGCAAGGGCCAGATTGGGGTCGACGATGCCCGCACGCTGCTCAGCGAAACCGATGGCTGGCCTGTCCACGTGCTAACGGTTCCCTGGCCCGATGCCTGGGCTGCCGCGCTGAGGGCGGACCTGACGGTCTACGACGCCTCCTACCTGTCGATAGCTCTGAGAGAAAAACGACCGATCCTCACGCTCGACCGTGCATTGATGGCGGCGGCCGGCGACCGGTCACTGCTGTAGAGCAGCTTGCCGGCGAGAGGAGACGATAGCAACTGTCTTGAAAGTCAAGTGGTCTCGTGTTGATTGATCTCACGCCACGGGGTGTTGGTTCGCATCATCACGTTGAGCATCGTGAGCAGCTTGCGCATACATGCGACCAACGCGACCTTCTTCGGTTTGCCCGCCGCCACGAGGCGCAGATAGAAGGCGCGAATCACCGGGTTTCGTCGCGTCGCTACAAGGGCGCTCATATAGAGCGCGGTGCGCACAGGGGCACGGCCGCCCCAGACGATCCGCCGGCCGCGCAGGGTACCACTGTCGCGGGCGAACGGCGCCACCCCGGCGAGCGCGGCGATACGTCGGCGGTTCAACTGGCCGAGTTCTGGGAGTGCCCCCAGAAGCGTACGACTCACGATGGGGCCCACGCCCGGCACCGAGCGGAGGAGGTCCTCCTTGGCGCGCCAGACGGGACTCTGCTGGATGGCCTCGTCGAGGTCCCGATCAACCGCCCCGAGCTGGCGTTCGAGCCACCGGATATGCGTGCGGATGCTACGCCCGACCGCCGCCGGGGCGTGCT
>JASLOY010000240.1 GCA_030745255.1 Vicinamibacterales bacterium | reverse complement strand
GGTCGGTGACACGGCTTGCGGTGTAGCCGAGCCGGGCGGCCAGGGACTCGCGACGGTAGTTCAGTCCCCAGACGCCGAGGAAGACCAGATAGAGGGCTGCCGCGCACACCACCGTCTGAGCCGTCAGCGAAGCCAGCGCGCGCGAACGACCGCCACGCGGCGCGCGGGTCAGACGCCACATCCACCACCCCAACAGCGCAGCAACTCCGCCGACCAGCAGCAGATCGAACAGGACCAGGCTCGTCAAACTCGTGAGCCCGGTCACGAGCTGGCGAATAACTGGGTACGTGCCACGAGAATACACGGTCTCGACCAGCCCCTGTGGCAACGGAACAACGGCCATCGCGACCGCCACGACCACGATCACGACTCGCATCACGGTCGCCGCGTGCGGTCTCGGTTTCGCTCGTTTTCTCGCCGTCATCGCCGTCACCAGGATGTCACATCGGCTCGTTTCGTGCTTTACGCGTCGGTGCTACACTGGATTGGTGTCCAACGACGACGACGATCTGAAGTGGGGGCGGTCGAAGGTGGACACGGTGTGCCCCCTCGACTGCCCCGACAGTTGCAGTCTCGCGGTAACCGTCGAAAAGGGAAAGATCGTCGCGATCGACGGCTCTCACCTGCACAAGGTCACCGACGGGTACATTTGCGGAAAGGTGCGCCGGTTCGCCGAGCGCGTCTACGGCGAGACTCGGCTGCAGCATCCGCTCGTCCGTGAGGGCAGGCGTGGCGAGGGTCGCTTCAGAAAGGCGAGCTGGGATGAGGCGCTCGGCACCATCGCCACGCGAATGGTCGAGATCCGCGACCGGTGGGGCGGCGAGGCGATCTTGCCGTTCTCTTATGGCGGGTCCAACGGACTGCTGACCCAGGACACCGTCGACGCGCGGCTGTTCCGCGAGTTTGGCGCGTCTCGGCTCGCGCGCACGGTCTGCGCGATCCCGACGACCACCGCACACCAGGCGATTTACGGCAGGATGCCCGGGGTCAGCTACCCCGACTATCAGCACGCGCGGCTCGTCGTGGTCTGGGGCGCCAACCCCTCCAGCTCGGGTGTCCACCTGGTCCCGCACATCAAGGCCGCTCAGAAGGCTAGTGCGGCTCTGGTGGTGCTCGACCCCCGGCGGACGAACCTGGCACGTCAGGCCGACATCCACCTGGCGCTGAAGCCGGGCACCGACGTAGTAGTGGCGCTGGCACTGCATCGGTATCTCTTCGAGCACGATCTGGCGGACGAGCAGTTCCTTGCCGAACACACGCACGGTGCCGAGCAGTTGCGGGAACGCGCCAGGGAGTGGACGTTCGACCGCGCCGCAGGCGTGGCGGGGCTCGATCCCGAACTGCTTGAGAACTTCGCCGAGATGTACGCCGACATCTCTCCCGCGGTGCTGCGCTGCGGGTGGGGGTTGGAACGGAATCGCAACGGCGGCAACGCCGCGCTGGCGGTGCTGACACTACCGGCCGTCGCGGGCAAGTTCGGCGTGCGCGGCGGCGGCTTCTCGATGAGTAACTCTGGCGCCTGGAATCTCGAGCCAGAGAGTTGGATCGAGACACCCGAGCCGGATACCCGCATCGTGAACATGCACCAGCTTGGCAAGGCGCTACTCGAACACCGCGACCCGGCGATCCAGATGCTCTTCGTCTACAACTGCAACCCGGCGGCGACGATGCCGAATCAGAACCGGGTACTCAAGGGGCTGGCAAGAGAGGATCTGTTCACCGTCGTGTTCGACCAGGTGATGACCGACACCGCGAAACTTGCCGATGTCGTGCTCCCGGCCACGACCTTTCTCGAGTCCTACGACGTGTCGGTGAGCTACGGGCTGACCAGCCTGCAACTGGCCCGGCCGGTCATCGACGCCGTGGGGGAATCGCGTCCGAACGTGGAGGTGTTTGCGGAACTGGCCGCCCGATTAGGGTTGGAGGCCGGACGCGACCAGACGACCGACGCCGAAGCGTTGCTCCATCTGACCAACGCATTGCCGGAGGAGATCCGTCGCGACCTGATGGACACGGGTGTCGTGACCGGCCCGACCGACGGCGCGCCGATCCAGTTCAGCGACGTGTTCCCACGTACGACAGACCGCAAAGCGCAGCTGTTCCCAGAGGCGCTCGAACGCGGCAGCGCGGAGGGGCTGTACCGGTATCGCGAGGATCCGGCGACGAGCGACTACCCAATGACGCTCATCTCCCCCGCCACGGAAAAGACAATCAACTCGACACTGGGAGAGCTGCGCGACCGTGTCGCGAGTCTGCAGATGCATCCCGACGACGCCGCAGATCGCGGGCTGTCAACCGGCGACATGGTCCGCATCTTCAATGCACTGGGCGAAGTGCATGCTCCGGTCACGCTCAACGCCGATATGCGACGCGGCACGATAGGGTTACCGAAGGGCCTGTGGCGGATGAGCACCTTCAATGGCTCAACCGCCAACGCGCTGGTCCCAGACGACCTCACCGACATCGGTGGCGGCGCCGTCTTCAACGACGCGCGAGTCGAGGTGGCACGCGTGGTGACGGCGAGCTTTGACAAGCAGCACCTCGCTATCTGGACCACCGAGCCGGTCGAGCAGGTGCACTAGCAGGCTGTCGAGACCCATCAGCCTGCGGGCTTTGGGCGCTCGGCTCCGCGTCGGAGTCCCCGGCGTCCGAGTGGCCCGGAACGGACCACCTGCCGCGCACTGCGTCTGACTTCTGTCTTCTGACTTCTGACTTCTTCAAGCGCCTCTTCTCGCCTTTGCTCCGGATGGACGAGGTCGGCGGGGAGCCCCGAGGGGATGCGGGTCGCCGAAACGACCGCGAGACCGGAGGCGAGGGCGGCGAACACGAAGGCGCGATGAATGGCGCTCGTCATCTCGGCAGCAGAGGGGGCCGCATCGACCGGGAGCGCCCCGGCAATGACCGCGCCGAGCAAGGCCACGCCGACCGCGCCGCCGATGCTTCGGGTGAACTGCCCGAACGACGTCGCGACGCCGAGGTGACGCCGCGTCACCACGTTCTGCATGGCAAGCACGAGTGACAACATCGTCATCCCCATGCCCATTCCCATGAGGGCCAGGTCGGCGCGCAGCAACCAGATGGAGCTCTGGCCGTCAATCCGAGAGAGCCCGAGGAAACCCGCCGTCACGCATGTCATCCCGGTCAGCACCAGGGGCCGATAGCCTGTCGACAGCACCACGCGGCCGGTCACCATCGACATCACGACCCAGCCGAGAATCAGCGGCGTCAGAGCCCGACCCGCCTCAACGGCATTCCCGCCCAACCCCTGTTGCACGAACAGCGGCACATACGATATGGCTCCGAACATCGCCACACCGACCAACAATCCGGTACCGGCGATGGCGGCGACCATCGGGTCCGTCAGCAGGTCGAGCGGCACCATCGGCTCGGCGGCCTTGCGCTCAACGCGATAAAGCAGTATCCCGAAGCCAAGCACGGCGGCATAGGTCGGCACGACCCAGGCGTCGCCGCCAGCGCCGGCATTCAATCCGCTACGACTCAGCGCCAGCACCAACAGGGTGACCGATGTCATCAGGAGCGCCGCTCCCGCATAGTCGACGGGCCGCCGCTCGGCCGACGCCCGGTCGCGCAGCGCAGCCCCGACCGCCGCCGCCGTGGCGAGACCAAATGGAATATTGAGAAAGAACACCCACCGCCAGGAGAACAGCTCGGTGACGTAGCCGCCGGTCACCGGGCCGACGATCGACGCGACACCCCAGACGCCGCTCAACAGCCCCTGCATCCGACCACGTTCTTCCAGCGTGTAGAGATCGGCCAGGACGCTCATTCCCAAGGGCAGCAGTCCACCAGCGCCGAAGCCCTGGAGCGCGCGAAACAGAATGAGCTGCGGCATCGTCTGCGCCCAGCCCGACAGCGCCGACCCGACCAGGAACAACCCGACGCACCACAGGTAGAACCGCCGTCGCCCATACAGGTCCGACAGCTTGCCCCAGAGCGGAATCGAAACGGTCGAGGTCAACAAATAGGCCGAGAAGACCCAGCTGTAATACGACAGTCCGCCCAGCTGATCAGCCACCGTCGGCATCGCAGCCGCCACGACGGTCGTCTCGATGGCGGCCAGAAACGTGCCCCCAAGGACGCCGGCCGTCGCCACGACACGACGAGTCCCCTCGATTCGTTCAGACATAGGGCCCCATGTTACGATCC
The DNA here is from genome assembly GCA_030745255.1 of Vicinamibacterales bacterium. GTDB lineage: Bacteria > Acidobacteriota > Vicinamibacteria > Vicinamibacterales > UBA8438 > NP936. Next base: position 1,868 of record JASLOY010000240.1, on the reverse strand, counting down.
GTCGGACAATTCGAGTCGCGTGCCGCCATCATGGCTGAACCAGACAAGACCGACACCCCGCCGCGGACGGTCAAGTGCGTGAAGTTCCAGAAGGAGCTACCTGGACTCGACGAGCCCCCCTGGCCAGGCGATCTGGGGCAGCGCATCTACGAGAACGTGTCGGTTGACGCCTGGAAGCTCTGGGAAGAGCGGATGAAGATGATCCTCAACGAGTATCGTCTGATGCCGTGGCAGAAAGAGGCGCAGGATCTGGTGGCGAAGTACATGGAAGACTTCTTCTTTGGCGAAGGCTCGGCGCTCCCGCCCGACTTCGTCCCCGAACAGGGTAAGGCATAGGCTTCCGGGCGGGGCATCCCGGCTGGCGGCGTTGCTTCCTCGGTCACAGCCCGCCTGGCTGCTCCCTCGTCGCGCCTTACCAGTCGGGCGCCGCGCTCAGGAAACCGATCCCCGGTGTTTTTCAGCTCCCGTCACACCACCGGAATCAGCGGGTCGATGACGATGCCGAGTTGGGCATGAGCCTGCCGCACCGCCTCGACCGCCGCGCCCGGGTCGTTGGCGCGCGCGAAGATGAACCCGAGATAGCTGGCCCCTTCGGGTGGCGGCTCCATCCGTTGATCCCGTTTCGCTGTCATTACCACGTTGACGATGCCGGGCACCGCGCCTGCTTCAGCCACTCCATCCGTCCGCCGGTAGGTTCCTGCTCGCGGGATCGGTATCATCATGACCGCCGAGGCGGCCGTCTCGCGACGATAGTCATTCGCCGATTCACCTAGTGCGTGTCGCAGCAGCAGCTCCTCGAGCGACAGCACGGACCCGTGCGGCCCCGCAAACCGGAGAGCCCGGGCGCAGAGGCCTCCAATCGGTCTGGGCGCGACTTCGAGGACGAACACGCCCTTGTCGTTGACGCGGCATTCGGCGTGCACAGGTCCTTGGCGCAGCCCGAGCGCCCGCACCGCATCACCGACCCCCTGCTCGATTCGTCGCCGGGTGACGTCCGGTTCGGCCGATGGCGTCACATAGATCGTCTCCTCGAAGAACGGCCCGTCCAACGGATCGGGCTTGTCGAAGAGGGCGAGCACGCGAAACACACCGTCCTCGACGAGCCCCTCGACGGCGTATTCGCGACCGGGAATGAAGGTCTCGACCACCACGCGGGTGTCGGCGGAATCGCGACGTGCGCGGAGATCCCCGCGAGTCAGCAGGCGTCGCACTCGCTCGACCGCGGCTCGCAGGGTGTCGGGGTCGTCGGCGCGGATGACGCCCCGACTGCCCGACAGCACAAGCGGCTTCACGACACAGGGAAAGTCGATACCACCGATCGCCGCGTCGACCGCACCATCCAAGGCGACGTCATGAAAGACCGGGCACGGGAGCCCGGCGGAGGCCAAGCAGCGACGGGTCTCGAGCTTGTTGCCGCTCAGGCGCGCCGCAGGTGGCGGATGGCCCCGAAGACCGAGTGCGTCGGCTGCCAGCGCGGCGAACAGCGCCGGGCGGTCGCCGACGCCGAGGACGCCGTCGAAGGGCCGCTGTCGCGCGACGGCGCCGATCGCCTCGAGAAACGCCGCTTCGTCGTGAAAACGGACCGGGATCGCGCCATCGCGCCACGGATTGTCGAGCTGCTTGCACCTGTCGGTGGCAAACACCAGCTCGACACCGGCGCGCTCGGCCGCCTCGCCAAAGGCACGGGTCTGATACCCAGTCTTGCTCGCGATCAGGAGAACTCGACGCATGACACCAAGAAGGCAGAAGTCAGAAGAAGACCGGTAGGCTTCGCCTCATCCAGAAACGCCCGTCCGCGGACCACGAGTCCCCTGGACCAACTCGAACAGACCGGGCAGCTACCGCGAGCCTGAATGCTCTACCGTACC
>JASLOY010000023.1:7439-16109 GCA_030745255.1 Vicinamibacterales bacterium | reverse complement strand
ACGGACCTCGCGCTGGCCTTCGATACCGACCTGGCCCCGATCGTCGGCCAGCAGGTCACGCTGACGTCGACGAACTCCGTGGCCGCCAATCCCCGCATCGACCTGCTGATCGCGCGCGCGGCGGCCCCCTTCGATTCACTGATCCTGGGCGGCCGTGTCACCGAATGCGATCTGATCGTGAAAGGCAGCGTCGGCGGCGCTGAGCGCGGCTGGGTGCGGGAGTCGAGCGGGCTGTTCCGGGATGACCTGGGCAACACCACGGATGACGCCGCTGTACGTGCCCTCGCGATCACGGAGGGTCCGCTGACCTACACCTGCGCGCCGCCGGGCTCGGGGCGGCGCATGGGCATCGACCGGGACCTCGATGGTGTTCTGGACGGGAACGAAATCAGTGCCGGGTCGAACCCGGCCAACGCGACCAGCCGGGCTGTCCCGTGAGGGATGCGGTCACAGCCTCAGGGTTTATCCATCTTCCAGAACGCGATCCCCCCGGCCTGCTTGCCGATGTTCACTGCTCCGACTCGACGTCGCGTTGGAATCTGGTACACCTCGACCGTTCCGGGCTCGCTCCCGACCCCTTCGAGCGTCACGAACGCGTACTCGCCATCGGGTGCGATGACGACACCATGGGGGAGAGTTCGGGTGGTCTTGACGCGGTTCGACTCCCTTCCCGCCGCCAGATCCCAGAACCCTACCGAGCCGTCGCTCTTGTAGGTGGCCACAAGCGTCCCGCCATCGGGTGTCACGTCGAGGCTGTATGGGCCGGGGCCCGTCTTGAAAGTCCGTCGGATGTCCCACGCGGCGAGGTCAACTTCGAAGATCGCGGCAGCGTTGTTGCCGGTCACGTAGACGGTTCCCTGCGGAGTTGGGGCGGTCACCGACGTCGGTTGGGCCATCTGGATAGAATCCGCGGCCCGGCCAGACACGACGCCGTATCCACCCGAGGCGTCCGCTACGGGTGTGACCTCGGGCAGCGGCAATCGACGCGCAATCTCGAAGCTGAAGGCATCCAGCTCGACCAGCTCGCCGTCCATCACGTTGACCGAGTAGTGATGGGCGCCGTCTCGACTCAAGCGCGACCCATGAGGCCTGATGCCGGTAGGGACCCGCGCGACCTCGGTCATGCTCTCGGTGTCGACAATCGAAATCGAGCTCGGCTCCGGCATGCCGTGGAGATTGAAATTCACGACGTAGAGCAGACCGGTACTGGCGGAGATATCTAGTGTCGCCGGATACATCCCGACCGTGACGTCGCCCACCCACTCGTCGGTGCCGGTCTCGTACTTGTGCACAGAGCCGAACGGGAAGCCGTGCGCGATCGAGACGTACCAGTAGCGGCCATCCGGCGACACGCGGATGCCGTGGGGACCCTCGATCTCCGCCGGGAAGCTGCCCACGGTGATCGTCTTGGCGACGTGAGCCCCGCCTGGTCCGAACGTGATCAGGGCAACCTCGTCGTCCGACTCCGCGCACGCGTAGAGGTAGTAGGTCTTGGTTGGTCGCGGCTGGGCCGTCGCCGTACCGACCCGGAAAGCCACCGCGCCGAGTACGCCTACCAGCACGAGCGCGCGCATCGCAGAACGCTGCGGCTGTTTGCTCATGGCAGGGCAAACGCGATCAACTCAGGGATGTCTCCCCCGACCGTCAGCGCGATGTACTGGGTGTCCTCGTACATGTAGGTCATCGGTGTGCCGAGAGCGCCGCTCGGAAGATCTACCGACGCGAGCTCCTCGCCCGTGGCTTTGTCGCGTGCCACGAGCCGTGGTCCGTCGTCGGTGCCGCCCGCCGTCAGGGCGCTGACGAGCAACGTCTTCGTCACGAGCGGGCCGCCGCGTCCATCTCCGCCCAGCGGCGGAAGATCCAGGTCGGCGAGCAATGGATGGTTGCGGACACGGTTGCCGTCGCCGTTTGGCACCATCCACGCATGCTCACCCCGGTTCAGATCGATGGCCGTCATACGCGTGTAGGGCGGTTTCAGCAGTGGGAGGCCCTGCGGCATGCGAGGCTGTTGACGGGCGCCAGCCGAGCCCTGGCCAGGTGGGCGCGCTGCCGTCCACGTGAACCGCAGGTTGCCACCTTGCGCCGGGTCCGGCGTGAAGTAGTTCAGCACGGAGATCGCGTTTGTCGACGGCACGTAGAGCAACCCGGTTTCGGGGTCCACCCCCGCACCGCTCCAGTTTGCGCCCCCACCGGCGCTCGGCCGCTGAATCGTACCCTGCAGCCCGCCGTCCACCGCCAGCGTAGGGGGCGTGTAGATTGGTCCGAGTCTGAAGTTCTTGACCGCCTCGACCGCCATGGCCCGAATTTCGGGTGTGAAGTCGACCAGGTCGTCGATCGTCACACCCAGGTACTCGAAGGGTGGCGGCTTGGTCGGGAACGGCTGGGTGGGTGATGCGACGTCGCCCGGCATCGTGGCCGGCGGCACGGGGAGCTCTTCGATCGGCCACACCGGTTCGCCCGTGGCCCGATCGAACACGTAGGTGAAGCCCTGCTTCGTCACCTGCGCCACGCCCTTGATTCGCCGGCCGTCGACCGTGATGTCGACGAGGTTGGGTGCGGCAGGATTGTCGTAGTCCCACAGCCCGTGGTGCACCATCTGGAAGTGCCAGATGCGTTCGCCGGTCACGATGTCGAGCGCCACGAGACTCTCGGCGAAGAGATTGTCGCCGAGACGATGACCGCCGTAATAGTCGTTCGAGGGGGTCCCGGTCGGCAGGTAGACATACCCCAGCTCGTCATCGACGCTGAGCATCGACCAGACGTTCGCGTTGCCCGAGTATCTCCACGAATCGTTCAGCCACGTCTCGACGCCAAAGTCGTCCGCTTGGGGTACCGTGCGGAACGTCCACTTCGTCGCGCCGGTGCGCACATCGACCCCTTTGATCCAGCCCGGCGGGGCCTCCTGTGTGATCGGGTAGTCCGAGATGATGGTGGGTGTGACGACGACGTCGTGGGCGATGACCGGCGGCGAGTTCAAGCCGATCCACTGACGACCCCGATGATCGGTGGTGCCCCGCCCGGCCCGGGGAATCCCCTCCCGGAGATCGACGCGCCCGTTGTCGCCGAAGTCGCGGCGCGGTCGTCCGGTACGCGCGTCGACCGCGACGAGATAGCCGTCACCGGTGCCCCACAGCACGCGAGCCTCCGCGCCGTCGGTCCAGTAGGCCACGCCCCGCGAGTTGAACCGATGCGGGGGGAGTCCCCCCAGGTAGCTCTCCGGGTCGTGCACCCACAACGTGTCACCGGTGCCGGCATCGATCGCCGCGGCCTGATAGAGGGGAGTCGACAGGTACAGCACGCCGCCTACCATGAGCGGCGTCGCGTTGAGAAACTGGATGCCGATCGCATATCGCGCGCCGAGACCCGTCTCGGCATATCGTTGCCGCAACGGCTCCAGGTCGATCGAGCGATCGACCGATTGCCAGCGCCACGCGATTCGCAAATCGGCAAAGTTGGTCTCGTCGATCTGGTCCAGTGGTGAGTACTTCGTGCTCCCGAGGTCCCCGCCGTAGCTGCGCCATTCGCCATCCGTCGCACCGGTCTGGGCGCGCGCAGACGGGCCGAATACGCCGATTGAAAGGAGGCAGCCGCAGACGACCACCACACGGACAGACTGTCTTCGCATCGTTCCCCCCTCCCACCTCAGGGGAGTGCCAGCGCAACGTACTCGCTCGGCATGTCCTCCCAACCGACTGTCGCCACGATGTACTGCTTCCCATCGACCATGTACGTGATCGGTGCGGCGGTGGTCCCACCCGGCAAAGCCAGCTCCCCGACCACCTCACCGGTTGCCTTGTCATAGGCGCGGAACATCTTGCCGCCGATGCCTCCCCAGAGCAGTGGCGGGGCGACGGCGCCCGCCCTGGCCCCTTCGCCGACGAACAGGAGGCTCTTCGTCAACAAAGGCGACGCCTTGTAGCCTTGCCCCAGCGGGGGCAAGTTCAGGTGTCTAATGGCGGGATGGTTCCTGGGGCCGTCGCCGTTTGCGACGGTCCAGCGGGTCTCTCCCGTGTTGAGGTCGATCGCCACGATGCGCCCATACGGCGGCTTGAAGAGTGGAAGGCCCTGTGGCCCCTGGGCAAACTTGTACTCCTTGCGCGCCAGGGTGACGTCCGAACGCGGGTGGTCGGGCTCGACCAGACCCACAAATACCTGGCTGTGGTGCGACGTGACATACAGAATCCCAGTCTCCGGATCCATCGCCGCACCAGACCAGTTCGCGCCACCGGAGGTGCCCGGCATCTGCAGCGTGCCCTTCTTTCCGCCCGGCCGGTCGTCGATGAGCGTCGGCGGCGTAAAGATCGGCCCGTACACGTAGTTGCTGAGGATCTCGAGCGCCTCCTGACGCAGCTCCGGTGTGAAGTCGATCAGGTCGTCGACCGAGACCCCCTGCGTGTCGAACGGCTCCGGCCGGGTGGGAAACGGCTGCGTCGGCGCGTACCACTCGCCCGGCACGTCGCCACTCGGCACCGGCCGTTCCTCGATCGGCCAGACCGGTTCGCCGGTCACGCGGTCGAAGACATACGTGAAGGCTTGCTTGCTGACGATGGCGACCGCTTTGATCAGCCGGCCGTCGACCGTGATGTCGACCAGGTTGGGCGCCGCCGGAAAGTCGTAGTCCCAGAGGCCGTGATGGACCGCCTGGAAGTACCAGACCAGCTCGCCAGTCACTGTGTCGAGACAGACGAGGGTCTCGGCGAACAGGTTGCCGCCGGGCCGGTGGCCGCCGTAGTAGTCGTTGGTCGCCGACGTGAGCGGCAGATAGACGTAACCGAGCTCTTCGTCGGCGCTGGGTGTCGACCACATGTTGGCGGCCCCGCTGTATTCCCATGAGGGCCGGTCTTCGTTCACCGGGGTCAACCAGGTCTCGGTTCCGGCCTCTTCGTCCTGCGGCACGGTGTGGAAGATCCACAGCTGCTCGCCGGTACGGACGTCGAAGCCGCGGACGTCTCCGGGGACACCCGCCTTGGTTGCCGGCATCGAGGCATTCGTGTAATCGCCGGCCACCGCCGAGCCGACGATGATGACATCGTTTGCGACGAGTGGGGCCGACTGCCACCGGAATCCATCGACCGGCCCTCGATCGAAGCCTTGTCGCAGATCGACCTCGCCAGCCTCGCCGAAGTCCGGATACCGCTCGCCGGTCTGCGCGTTGAGCGCGACCAGCGACGCACCGATGAGGGCGATGATCCGTTCGTCATCGCCGTCCGGGTCGTTCCAGTAGCCGAGACCTCGAGTTGCCCCGCCACGCCGTCTCGACGGCTCCTCTCGTGGCGGCTGGTCGACCCAGACGACCGCTCCGGTGGTGGCGTCGAGCGCGGCGACCGCGCCGAGACCCGTACTGACGTAGAGGCTCCCGCCGACCATCAAGGGAGCGTTTTGCGAGGCCACCGGGGCCCGCATCGTGTTGCCTTGCCGCACTTCGTCCGGGATGGTCGACTGACGCCAGACGATTCGCAGGTCGTCTACGTTGTCCCGCCCGATCTGGTCAAGGGACGAGTATTTGGTGTTGGCCTTGTCGGCTCCGTAGGCCAGCCACTCGCCCTCCTGTGCGGCTATTGCCGGTGTGGCCCCGAACACGATCCAGAGGGCAGCAAGAACGACCACCCTCGCGCATCCTGTCCGGCCGCTGCCGACGAGCCCCAGGCGGTCCGTGCAGCGCGAACTATCGAGGCCGTGTCTGGTGAGCACGAGGTGCCTCCTTTCCGTGCCAATGTCGTCAGCCGAGATGCACATCAGGATACTCTTCAATCCTCGATGGTGGCAGGCGCAAGCCGATCGACAAACCCCGACGCGGGCTCGGGCGTCTGGCGATGCTCGTGGACCGGTTGCCGCTCGTTGTTGACATCTGGAGACCTAAGTCGGTAGGGCCCGGTGATCGCTTGCGCCGCCTCATCCGCTTTGAACCGCTCGTAGAGCACCTGCTCTCGGGCGGCGAGGGCCGTGTTGCCGGCAGCCCGATAGCACAGCATCAGATTGTAGTGCGCTTCGCGATCCTCCGAATCGATCGCGACAATCTGTTGAAATGTCGCGATCGCCTCCTCGAATCGCCGCTCCAGGAACTGAATGCGACCGACCTGGCCGAGCACGACACGATCGCGAGGATATTGCTCGAGGGCCACTCGCAGGTGGACCAGCGCCTCGTCATACTGTCCCAGTGTCTTCAGCGCGGTACCAACGAAGAAATGCGCCCGCGCGAGACGTGGCGCGAGGACCAGTGCCCGATCGAGCATCGATATTGCCGCCTCGACGTCGCCTTCCTGAAGCAGCACCCGCGCCACGTTCACCGGGCCGTCCGCCCAGGTCGGGTCGATCGCCATCACGGTTCGGAAGGCCGCTTCCGCACCCCTCAGGTCGCCTTGCAGCAGCAGACCGATGCCGTAGTCGTTCCAGCGTTCCCGGTCCGCCACGTTCAAAGACGGCGTGAACTCCGGAAGGGCCGCATCCCGGTCGATGACCGACACGGAGGCCTCCGCGTGAGCCATCACCGTGGTCGGGATGTTCGGTATCGCCTTGATCTGCCCCGAGACGTCGGACGTGTCACCGCTGAACACCCACGCGCCATCGTCGTAGGAGCGCGTCACGCGCGGATTCTGCTGCGACGGGTCGCGCATGCCGGCAAAGGCCCACTGGGTGTTCCACCATGCGAACTTGCGGTAGTTGACTTTGGCCCGCAAGACGATGCGGTCGCCGACATCGTCGGGCACATCGACTCGGTAGTGCACCGTGTCGGCGGCGCCAGGCGGAATCAGCCGCGTATAGGCGATCGAGCGCGTCATCCAGCCGTTTCTCTTGTTGATCGGGTTGCCGTGCTCATCGAGCTGCAGGCTGCCGTAGAAGTGCGCGCCGGGATCGACCGGTCCGGCCCCCTGGCCAGACACCGCCCCGTTGTGCAGCAGGACGCGTCCTCGGTCGTCGACCGCCTCGAACTCCACCCATACGTCGAAGGCGTCGACGGTGCCGGCCGGGAAGTCATGGCCGACGTTGCGTGTGCGCACGACGACTTCCACACGGACGGACTCTCCGCGACGGACGACGACAGGAATCCCGTCGAGCGGCGCGAGCGTGTCTCCCGTCACACCGGCGGCACGCGACTCGGCCGCCGTCCTCGTCTCAGCGACCCGGGTGATCCCGAAGACGTCGACCGAGATTTGGCCATCCTGCAGGAAGTCCTGCACGACCTTCAACTGCTCCGCGTCGTGGTTGACGAACGGCAGCGCCGTGTTCGCACCAGGGAACCGGTGCGACCGTACATAGCCGTTCTCGGCCGCCGGATCGCTCGACGGCACGAGTGGCATATGGCAGTCCCTGCATGTCTGCGACCGCTCGGGATAGTAGAAGGAGCGGGCGCCTTGTCCGGAGACGCCAGACGCCTGCCAGCTGTCGTACTCGTCGAACCCGCGAATATACCGATACCCGTTTACCGCAGCGTCGAGATGTTCCTTGTGACACAGCGAACAGAACTCCGCGTTCTGCTCGGTGTGGAACGGTTTGAGGAACGTCGTCCGGTGTGGTTCAGGCGCCAGAGCCAGCAGCAGGTCATGCATTTGCTGGAGCAGCGGATTGTCACTCGTGGCCAGATCGTGCAACGGCGGGTATTCGATCACGTAGTGGCCCTGGCCCATTGTGCTCGCTACGTGCACAATCGAATGGCACGAGGCGCACCCCAGTCCGGCCTGCGCTTCCGGCGTGTCGATCTGTTCTCGAGCCGGACGGTCGAACCGCCCGTTGAACAGCAGTGCCTGGTCATGACAACCGGCGCACCATCTCGATGGCTGGGTGCCGAGCAGGTCTTGCATGTACTCAACCGACTTGCGGTACCACTGGTTGTTGAACGACGAGAAGTGGTGCGCCGACGAGTTCCACTGCTCGTAGATGTCGGTGTGACACCGTCCGCATGACTCGCTCGTCAGCAGGAAGTCGGCCGACATGAGGCCGCCAACGGTTGTGTCGGCTGAGGAGGGAAAAAACGGGCTATCGACGCCGGCGCCCTCCTCTTCCATGCTGGTGGGGATCGACGTCGGGTTTTCCACCCGATACGTGTGCCGCCGGTCCGCCTCCCGCGCTGTCGGCGCGCCGGCTGCCGTCACGGCGACAATGAATGCGACGCCGACCGCGGCACGCACGGCTCGGACCGTGGCTCTGCTCCCACTTGCCACTCGCCAAATGTGGACGGCCAGCAGCCCAGAGCCAATCGTTGCCGTCGCCACGTGTGCGTAGAGGATCGGCCGGTACGGCCTCGTGGCGCCCACGACCAGCACGACGAGACCCAGCAGCAGGCTTACGCCGACACCAATGAGACCGGCCGCGGCCAGCGAACCGATGACGCGGCGGCGCAGCCACACGCCCGGCATGACGGCAACCGCAAGGACGAAGCCGAGCAACGGATGCACCGCGACGTTCGCGTAGTACCAGAGCGTCGGGCTGGAAAATGCGGCGAGGTAGGCCGAGTTCAGGAGCAGCGCGATGCAGGCCGCAACGAGGACGTGCGACAGCGCCGGGGTCTTCATCGGCCTGTGCTTCCAGGGCGAGGTCACGCGCCGGGGTGTCGGCCCCGCGCCCCGCAAACCCCGGGGGGGGGGGGTTGCTACGCGCAAAAGCTCGTGCGCGTAGCAAAAAAAAAACCCCTCAACGCCGGGCCCGGATTCTGTGTGTTTTTTATGCAGGGGG
>JASLOY010000023.1:0-7429 GCA_030745255.1 Vicinamibacterales bacterium | reverse complement strand
GACTGGACACGCCCAGCCCTGTCCGACCGAACAGACCCCCCTGCACGCCGATGATGCCGGCTACTCCGCCGGCGAAGGCGGTCTGTTCTGCAACGGGACGGTCGGGCTGGTCAAGCCGGTGCCGCCTTTGTGATGCCAGCTCGCCGACGAGTCGTTGCCGGTGACGTCATTGGCGCGGGCCGCGGCGTCACCGGTCAGCCACAAGAGCATGCCGACCACCAGGCACATCGCCACGAGCATTCCTGTCCCGAGCGTTTCGCGCATGCTTGCCTCCAGGTCGACGGGTGGATTCAGGTCGCCCACCGACAGAGCCCACGGCCGTAGACGATTTCAGGCTACGCGCTCGTCCCGCCCGGCGTGTATGACGTTGGTCATACGCAGCAGGCGAGGGGCCAGCATTCGCTGTTTGGATGGCTGGCGTGCCCCCAACCCCTCAGGCCGAAGCTGCCGTCTGTCAGGCGAGCGTGTCGGCCGTCGCGGGCACCACGTCGCTGCCGGTGCCGAGACGGCTGGCGATCTCCTCAATCACCTTCTCGCCGTGAAACCGGCCGTTTTCGATGAAGATGAGCCCGCCGTGGATGCCGGAGACCACCCGCCCCGCCAGGAACAGATTCGGCACGTTGGTTTCGTACGTGTCTGGGTTGTGCGTCGGCACCATGGTCTCCGGATCGACCTCGATGCCGCACCGCTCCAGCATCGCGATGTCCGAATGGTAGCCGGTCAGCAGGAACACCGCGTCGGCCGGCAGCACGCGCCGGTTGCCGGCATGCTCGACCACCACCTCGGTGGGGCGGATCTCCACGACCCGCGTCTCGAAGTGGGCGGTCACCGCTCCCTCGTCGATACGGTTTTCGATGTCGGGCCGGAGCCAGTACTTGATGCCGCTGCCGAGCTCGTCGCCCCGGTGCACCAGCGTGACATCGACCCCAGCGCGGGTGAGCTCGAGCGCCGCCTCGGCCGCGGAGTTCTTGCCGCCAACGATGACGACTCGCTTGCGGAAGTAGGGGTGCGCTTCGTCGTAGTAGTGCGAGACGTGCGGCAAGTCTTCCCCGGGGATCCCGAGCATGTTTGGACATCTGTAGGCGCCGGTCGCTACCACCACCGTGCGCGCCAGATGACGGCCCGGACCGGCGTGCGCATGCCGCGTCTCCACCGCCAGCAGGGAAGCACCGTCGCCTCCGGTCGTGGGCTGGATGGTCAGCACCTCGAGTCCGAATCGCACATCCAACTCGTAGGTGTCGGCGGCGCGGCGATAGTAGCGGAGCCCCTCGTCACGCGTCGGTTTCGCGTGCGGGGTCACGAACGGGAGCCCGCCGATCTCGAGCAGCTCCGGCGAGGTGAAGAAGACCATGTTGGTTGGGAAGTGCAGGATCGAGTCGACCAGTGCCCCGCGCTCCATCACCACGCACACGAGGTCCGCCTCGCGCGCCGCGATCGCGCTGGCCAGTCCGGCGGGACCTGCCCCGACAACGATGACGTCCATGACGCGACCCACGTCGGTGTTTTCCTGACTCATGGTCTGCGCTCCAATTGCCCCGGACACTTCACTCCCGAGGATGTCCCATTTGGCACGGTCTGGACTGGTGTACATCGACCCCGCCGGTCAGCCTATGACCGCCGTCATGGCACGGAAATCTGACCCGGGCTGCCAGGGCATGGAGGCGCGTAGCTCGAGCTCCTCACTGGAAAGTGGGGATTGTTTCGCGGAACGCCTGGAATCCTACACGCAGGAACGGCATTCACAGTGCGGCAAATGTCGCATCTCGCTCGAAGCACGTGTTGGCGCGAAGGTTGCTACCAGTAAGCTAGAGTTGAATAGACCATGCGTTCGGGGCGCTTCACCGCATGAGCCAGGTTATGACCACTCGAGGCATGCCACACGTCGATTTCGAGCAGGCGCCCTTTCTGGTGATCTGGGAGACGACTCAGGCGTGTGAGCTGGCGTGCCAGCACTGCCGGGCATCAGCCCAGCCGAATCGCGACGACCGTGAGCTGACAACCGACGAGGCCAAAGACCTGATTACGGCGGTCGCCGAGATGGGCACGCCCGTGTTCATTCTCAGTGGCGGCGATCCGCTCAAGCGGCCGGACCTCTGCGAGCTCATCAGCTGGGGCAAGCAGGCCGGGCTTCGCATGGGCACGATACCGGCAGCCACGCCGACGTTGAACCGCGATCACATCGAACGACTGAAGGACGCAGGCCTCGACCAGATGGCGATGAGCCTGGACTTCCCGAGGGCCGACCTCCACGACGACTTTCGCTGTGCGCCGGGCGCGTTTCGCAAGACGATGCAAGCGCTCGAATGGGCACACGACGTGCAGATGCCGGTGCAGATCAACACCAGCGTTTTTGCCGGCTCGGCGGCGTATCTCCCCGAGATGGCGGAGCTCGTCAAGACCCTCGACATCGTCTTCTGGGAAGTGTTCTTCCTGGTCCCGGTTGGTCGGGGCGAAAACGTCGACGGACTTTCGGCGCAACGGTGCGAGGAGTTGTTCGACGTGCTCTACCGCGCGCAGAAAGAAGGGCCGTTCATCGTCAAGGTGACCGAGGCTCCCCATTACCGGCGCTTCGTGGCGCAGCGCGAGCTGGCTGAATCAGACACCCCACCGCTCAGGCCTGGGCACACCGCGTCGATGCCGCGTCAGCTCTTACGCTCGGAGGGGCCGGGTCACACTGTCGGGCTGGCGGCACGCGGCGTCAACGCCGGCAAGGGTTTCGCGTTCGTTTCCCACCTCGGTGAGGTATTTCCGAGCGGATTCCTCCCCTGTTCGGCTGGGAACGTCCGGACGAACGGGATCCAGCACATCTATCGAGAGTCTCCGCTGTTCCTGGCGTTGCGCGACCCGGATCGGCTCGTGGGACGCTGTGGCCGTTGCGAGTTCCGCTCGATCTGCGGTGGGTCTCGTTCCCGAGCGTTCGCCATGACCAACGACTATTTCGCCACCGATCCCTGGTGTGCGTACGAACCTGTTGCCGCCGCACCCATAGACCAAGACAAGGACGAGCCCGACACGCAATCCGCCGTCACCAGTTCGGCACCATCAACGTCGACACGCGTGCCGTGACCATTATCCCAGGTGCGACCTGGATCAGCGAGATCGGCCGTGGTTTGGCGGTGGCAGCCTTCGGTTCGTCGCGGGCGATACTACTCCATCTCCGTGACGCGAGCTGACGATGGGAACACGGGCCCCGATACGTGAGCCGGCCGAACGATCGCGCCCGGCAGATGGCGCTGAGTCCCACGCGGACGAGCCGGCGCGCGGCAACTACTTCGTCGCCGCGTATCCCCCGTTCTCGCAATGGACCTCCGACGGGGTCGACCAGTGTCGACAGCGGCTGGCGGTGGCGCGGGCGCCGGGGCCTCAGGTCCCACTTGGTCTGTATGTTCACATCCCGTTTTGCACGGAGCGCTGTCAGTACTGCTACTACCTGTCGTCCGCCGACAGGACGCGCGACCAGATCGATGCCTACCTCGATGCGCTGATCGCCGAAGCCGCCCTCTACGCGCGGGCACCAGCCGTGCAGGGCCGGTCGCTGGATTTCGTCTACTTCGGGGGGGGCACGCCGTCGGTCCTCTCCCCGACGCGCATCTCCCGTCTGCTGAAAGGTCTAGCCGGCAGCCTGTCGTGTAAGAAGGTCCGGGAGGTTTCGTTCGAATGCGCGCCGAGAACCGTGACGCGCGCGAAGCTCGGTGAGCTGCGAGGGAACGGGGTCACCCGGCTCAGTCTCGGCGTCCAGCAGCTCGACGACGCGGTGCTCGCCAGGAACGGACGAATTCACCTCATCCACGACGTCGACCGTGCGTATGCCGACATCCGTCAAGTCGGCTTCGACGTTGTCAACCTGGACCTGATGGTGGGGCTGGTCGGTGAGACGGACGAATCGTTTCACCACAGCCTCGAGCGCGTCATCGGCATGGCGCCCGACAGCGTCACCATCTACCAACTGGAGATCCCGGCGAATACGCCGTTGGCTCGGGCCATTCGAGACGGAACGCTCGACGCTCCGCTGCCGTCGTGGGCGGTCAAGCGCGCGAGGCTCGAGGCCGGGTTCGCCAGGCTCGAACGGGCCGGCTATACGCTGCGGAGCGCGTATGCGGCGGTTCGCGATCTCGACCGCCAGCCGTTCCTCTACATGGATGAGCAGTACCGGGGCGCCGACCTGCTTGGACTCGGCGTCTCCGCGTTTTCGTATCTGAACGGCATGCATCACCAGAACCTGGCGCGGTTCGAACCGTATGTCGAGGAAGTGACCCGCGGCATGCTTCCGCTCGGGCGCGCCTACGCCCTCGACGACGACGAGCGGGTCATTCGCGACTTCGTGCTGCAATTGAAACTGGGGAAAGTCGAGCTCGCGTACTTCCGAAACCGGCATCATGTCGAGGTCGGCGAACGCTTCGCCGAGCCGCTCGCGCGCTGCTCGGTGCGGGGATGGCTGCACGTGGGCGCCGATCGGATCACGCTGACGCGACAGGGGCTCCTGCGCGTCGACCAGATGATTCCCAGCTTCTACTCACCCCGACACCGCGACGCGCCGTATTGCTGACGCCGGCGTCCACTGTCGTCGCGACGGGCGAGCGCGAGAGACTTGTCGCGCCAGATGCGCGACTCATTCGAACAAACACGGGAGCCCTCTTCAAACGAGCTTCCCCGTCGGGCGTCCTGGTGGTGTCGACGAGACTTGTCAGGACACTGCGACGTGGGCGCGTAACCTGGGAGTGTTCCCGAATCGGATTCCCCGCGACCGTGGCCCGTGTTTTCGTGATGGGGCGCACTGGAAACGAGCCGCGTAGAATAGAACGGGTGGTCCCTAGATACTGGGACGCGCGGCCCTACTTGTGGCTGCTCCGTGAATCGATGACGTCTTGGGTCCAGCAGAACACCGCGACTGTAGATGGAAAGCCAAGCGTACCGGCTCCCAATGCAGCGACCTGCTCGATTTCCTCCGGGGAGACCCCGGCGGACAAGGCCTTGCGTACGTTGGAATGTACGGCGCCCTCCCGAAGCGCCCCGATAGCTATCGCCAGTTTGACCAGCCGGATCGTCTTCTCATCGAGCGGCCCTTCTTGCCCCGCCTCCGCCGATAGTTCCCAAGCTCGACCGAGCTTGGGAAATCTTTTCACGAACGACTGATACGCTTTCGGTGGCTCCGGTGCGGATTCCATCGCATCTTCCTTTCGGATTCCTTCTCCGTTCTACCCGAGTTTCGCGGACCCTCTCCCCATGGGGGGACGATGTCCACCCGCTACAGGGTATACCGTCATCTTGCCTACGCGAATGCCGGGTTCGCCGCGTGTGCGGTCCACGGGCGCAGTCCGGGGACACTGGCCCGCTCGCCCCGGTCGCGACCGAGGTCTGCGACGTACCGCCATGACAGGAGTCATAGGGGACACAGATACGAGGCGGATAGGCTGTGGGGAGGTAGTAGGCTGGTCCTCGTCACGGGGAGCCAGATGATCTCGCGCAAGGGACGGGCGCGGCCGCAGCTCACGTGTGCGCCCGGGCCCTCAACACTGAGAACAGAAGGTGGAAGCGATGAGTACTTTTGAGGTCCAGGACACAGTTGGGGAGGTTGTGGCGAGGCGCCCGGTGCTCTCTCGCGCATTCGAGCAGGCGGACATCGACTACTGCTGCAACGGCAGGAAGACCGTGGAAGAGGCGTGCCGCGAGAAGGGACTCGACCCGCAGGCATTCGTGGCCGCGTTGAATGTGGCCGCGCCGTCCGACGGGGAGGAGACGATGGCCGATACCGCCGTGATGCCACTCACGGAGCTGGTTGACCACATCGAGCGGACCCACCACGCCTACCTGAGGGCTGAGTTCCCGCGCTTGGGCGGGATGACGGCGAAGGTGGTGTCGGTCCACGGTGAGAAAGACCCGCGTCTCCAGGACCTGCGAGACACGGTCCTTGCGCTGGCCGGCGAGCTGTCACAGCACATGATGAAAGAGGAGCATGTCCTCTTTCCGATGATTCGCCAGCTCGACGCCAGCGAAGAGACCCCGGTGTTTCATTGCGGTTCGCTTGGCAACCCGATCCGCATGATGGAGCTGGAGCACACGGCGGCGGGGTCGGCACTGGAACGGCTCCGCGCGCTCACCGATACGTTCTCGCCGCCGGAGTGGGCCTGCACCACCTATCGAGCCTTGCTCGACGCGCTGGCCCACCTCGAGCGCGACCTACACCAGCATATTCACAAGGAGAACAACGTGCTCTTCCCCCGGGCGCTCGAGATGGCAGAGCGAAAACGACGACTTCCTGAACACCGAAGCGACTAACCGACGAGGCATGAGACACGCCTTGTTCGTGTTGTCGGTGTGGATTCATATCTCGGCCGCGGCCACGTGGATCGGTGGCTCGCTCTTTCTCAGTGTCGTCCTGGTTCCGACGATCCGTGAGCCGACGTTTCGAAACCGCGGCACGGAGCTCATCCGCCGCGTCGCGCGGCGGTTCCAGCGGGTCGTCTGGACCTGCTATGGCCTCCTCATTGCGACAGGGATCGTCAATCTGCTGGTCTACGGGGGGATGAGTCTGGACTTTCTTCTGACCCGGGGGTTCTGGTCAACTTCCTATGGGTCGGTTCTCGCCTGGAAGCTTGTTGTGGTCGGTGTCATCTTGATCCTGAGCGTGGGCCACGACTTCGCTCTGGGGCCGCTCTTGGCGAAGGCCTCTGGCGAAGCTGCGACGTCAACCAGAGCCGAGCGTCTGCGCCTCGCAGTGCGGTGGGGAGGACGGCTGAATCTGTTCCTCGGAGTCATCGTCATCGGACTGGGCGTTGCGCTCACGCGCGGGTGGCCATGGTAGTGTCCAATACGTGACATCAGGGTGACTCCATCCGAGACCTCCAGCGAAACCAACTGCCCGTGTGACCTCTGGAGACATGCTGCTAGCCGTCCTCATCGACCTGTATTCCTTCGTGGTGGTCGGCGCTGTTGTTATCGCCTGGATGCAGGTGCCGCCGTCTCATCAGGTGGCCACCGTCATTCGAACTCTGACAGAGCCGCTCCTTGCGCCGATTCGGAGCGTGCTCCCTACAATAGGCGGTCTCGATTTTTCGCCGATCGTGTTGTTGACCGGACTACAGGTAGTGAGGAGCCTTCTGCTGTAGCTTGGACCGACCGGCCTGAAGAGATGTCCCTGTGGGTAAGCCCGGTCGTCGCCGCGTGTGACGACCGGTCAGATTGGCCCGCCGTCATCCCCGATATGAGCGGCATCATAAGGATCGGCCTGGTCGGGACGTATGGTGGCTAAGTGGGGTAGTTTGGTGTCGCGAGATGCCGCCAAACGTCTCACAGCCCGGGGTGCAAACCCGGAGAGCACCGGCAGCCGACGACCGAAGGGAGAGGTCTCCCATGAGTGCCACGGCCACCGACTTCAGCGATGCCCTGACCCGGTGTCGTCATGGGGACATCGACGCCAGGCGGGACCTGG